>NZ_CAJTCF010000068.1:0-24309 GCF_910574735.1 Duncaniella muricolitica
AGATAGGGGATTTGGTTGTATATAGTCCCCAATCATCAATTTGCCAAAGCGAGCAATCAAAGTTTGCAATATAGTTTTTTTCTTCCATTTGTTTTTGCGAATAATGTATTTATAAGATCACCCGTAGGTGCTGTTTATTGTGGTAAACGTCACCCGGCAGGTGTGTTTCCTAATCTCTAATAGCTGCACCTTTTGTTAATGCCTCTTTTTGCACTTTCGTGGTCGGAGTTTATATGCTTTCCCTCCAAAGGTCAGTTTCTCGCAAGCTACTTTATAGCCTTCGCTGTTAAAATAATACCGGTAAACATATTCTTCCTTGCCTTCTGAACCTGAATAGGATGTGCTGCTTGGACGGGTTGTTTCCCCGTTAATTGACAACAACGGAGGATTCTGATCGGGACGAGTATTGCAGGTAAGGGTGGCACAGTATCTCACGTAATCTCCGACCAGTTGCTCCACATTCAAACTGCATTTCAATCTTTTTCTGTCCACTCCGGCAGGATTTACATGCACACGACATTCAGGAGTGGTATAGGTACGGTTCCCTACCGTTACAGATGCGGCAGGGAGCTGAATCTCGCCGCTTTTCCTGAACCGCACAAGATAGCTGAAACAGGTTTCATCACTCTTGCTTCCCACTCCGTTCACAAGTGTGTAACTGCTACATTTATGTTGTTTCGGACCACTCACCACTTCAATGTTGTCATTGAATACCGGATAAGAAGCCGTGTCGAACTGGGAATTGACCAAAGCATACGTCAGTTCCACCACTTGTCCCGCACAGATTTCCCGTATTGTGTCTGCCTTTATGTGGAAATACACGGAGTCTGCGGTAGTCGAGGCGTACACTCGAACTCCCGAAAAAAATACATACATCCATATACAACAGATCTGTATGTTCCTGATTGACTTTCTTGTTATGTATCTGACCTCTTTTTTCATTTATTGATGTATCATATCAAACATTGCCGTAATCTATTCTTTCTTACTCTCACTATATAATGACGGGACAACATTCATGAATCGTCCAATGAATCAAGCGGATTCGGTATGCTCGACTTGTGGGCACTCGTGACATGGAGATAGATGCTCGTAGTCTTGATGTCGTTGTGTCCCAAAAGCTCCTGAATGGTTCTCAGGTCCGTACCTTGCTCCAGTAAATGGGTGGCGAAAGAGTGCCGCAGCATGTGTACGTGTACCCGGTGCTTGATGCCCGCACGATCGGCGGCTTCCTTCAACACTTTCACCAGTGCGCTTGCCGAATACTTTTCTCCGGGGGTATCGCCCTCGAATAGCCATTTCTTCGGACGGTATTCCTTGAAATATTCCCGAAGTTCGCACAATACCTTCTCCGACAGCAGCGAGTAGCGGCATTTTTTGCCCTTGCCCATAATGCGAATCAGCATACGTTCGCTCATAATATCCTGCGGAGTGAGGTTAAGCAACTCGCTCCTTCTCAATCCTGCGGAATAAATCAACGAAATCATACAGCGATGCTTGCGGTTTGCAAGGCATGAAAGAATGCGCCGCACCTCGTTGCGGCTCAACACTTCGGGCAGGCTCTTGTACTCTTTGGCACGGGTGATGCCGCCGTAGTATTGCCGTTTGCCGCCTTTTACCTGCTCGTAGTAGAACTTGATGGCGTTGATGCGCATATTCTGTTGCGACACCGAGATTTTCTTCTCGTTCACAAGATAGAGTATGTACTTGTTGATGTCCGGCACTTTCAGACGGTCGATGTTACGCCCCTTGTGATATTCCATGAAGTCGCTGAAATAAGCCTTGTAGGTCTTGACGGTCGAAGGGCTATAACGCTTCTGTTCCAGCAGTTCAAGATAGCCTTTCGGCAGCACATATTCCCGTTTTGGCTTGGGATGGCGTACATATACACGGCTGTAGTCAATATAGGCGTGCGGAGAATAGCGGTCATAGAAGGCGGGAAGGCGGAAAACGGTGGCTGGAATGTAGCCGGAGCCGTCCACGACCGCAGCCACGTCGGTGTCCTGTGCCAGTAGCAGGGTTATGGCTTGGCTGTCCGCGTAGTCCACCCGGATGCACTCCTCACCGTTGTACCTGTCTTTATGCAGGACGATGCTGCCACGTTGTTTTAGTATCTTATCCATAATTTCCCGGCTATAGATTCCATGACCCCAAAATTAGCGAAATAATCCGAAAAACAAACCGATTGGTTTGTTTTTAACACATAAAAAAAGCGGCTGAAAACACAAAACCGCTCGAATTTTAACATTTCAGGCTTTTAACAGCGAATAGACGAAGCGCAGTTCCCTTGCAAGCCGTTGTATGTCAAGCCCCCTCAAAAAAGACTGCTCAAAGGACAGACCGAAAAACACCTGCCGGAACATCATGGCTGTGTCCTCGATGTCCACATCCTGCCGTATCTCCCCGGTGTCCTTTGCCGACTGTATGGCGGCTCTCCAAAACTCGTAGTCCTGCCGGAACAAGCCTGCTATCTTTTCCTCCACATCCGGATAATAAAGCCGTACCTGCATCATAAGATGATAATAATAGAAATTGAAGCTGCATCCTGCCGGATTGTTGCCGTCATCAAGAAGCGATATGAGTTTCCGCATGGTCTGTTCCACACCTTTTATATATTGTTCGATAAATTCCGACAGGGTGGCAGCCTTGAACCGGAACTTGTTTGCCACCGACTGCATCCCGAACACATATTTATCTATAACCGCCACGAAAAGGTCCAGTTTTATCGGATAATAATACACCAGCCCGGCTTTCGTCAGCCCGCAGGCTTTTCCGATTTCTACCTGACTTGCCTTCTCATAATTCATCTTGGCGAAAACGCGCAGGGCGTTTTCAAGCACTTCTTCACGGTTGGTTATCATGATAAAATTAAATTGATTGATATTTATCTTCCAAAGATAGGACATTATCTTGAGATACAGGTAAGAAACGCTGAAGAATCTTCCATATTCAGATAGATAGACCGACCGCGTCTGCATAACAGTGCGGCCGGTCTGTAATGGCATGGGTCATATCTTTATCCCTTTCGGGCGGTTTTCATTCTTTAACTGAAAACCCGGACGTCCGATGATGACACGGTCGGCAATTTCATTGCCCGATGGACTTCGTTCATTCATTGGGTTGCGAATCCGGGGAGCTTCCTCGGTGTGCTGTGGCGGCACGTTCCGTACACCTTCCGCATCCGGTCTGACCTCCTGCCCGTCGTTCTCCTTTCCGGCGGCTTCCGGCGTGGGCGGTGCAAGTTCCAGCTGTATCTTGCGGTCAAGCGCGGCAAGTTCGGACTTCAACTGTTTCAGCTCGTCCTCCTTTTTCCACACCTTGCCCGCTATCTCCTGCAACTGCGGAATCTCCTTTTCCAGCACCTCGTTCTTTGCCTTGTACTGGTCGATGGTGGAGGGTATCTTCTCCAGCGCGTTCAGAAAATTGCGTGCGGCGGCTACCGGGTCAGCCATCGCCAGATGCCCGTTGTTGTAGGTGTACTTGTAGTTTCCCTCCACCACAAAGCGGTTGTCGGTAAACTCCAGCCCCTCTTTGAGCATCCTTTCGCTGACCACCTTTATCGGGAATCCGTACAGCTCCCCGACAGCCTTGTACAGCCCGCCCGTCGTGGCGTTCTTGGCTATCTCCTGCAAACGCTTTCCGAGAACCTTCTCGTCCATTGAATCCACGCCGTCCAGCTTGACAAGATTAAGGCGGCTGCCTTCCTTATCTGTCTGCACAACGGAAAGAAAACGGTTCCAGTCTTCCGTCATGGCTTCGATGACCGCCGTATTGTTACGCAGTTCTCCTGTTTTGGATTCCAGCTTGAACTCCGAATCGCGTTTGCCCTTGTTGAACGACTTGCGTTCCCCTTCGAGCGATGCAATGCGTTTCTCTAATTTCGCCTTGTCCAAAAGGTCGGTATTGCCGGATAGCAACGCCATGTACTCCGAGAAATTCATGCCCGATTTCTCGTCCATAGCCCCCTCGTCGATGGTACGCGCGCCCATCGCCCCGCTTTTGAGCTGCGAAATGAACGTCTGCTTGCAGTGCAGCAGGTTGAACTTGTAGCTGTCCAGCGACTTCTCCACGGCGTAGATGATGACATCCACGTTGTTCCCGGCAAAATGCTTGGCAATCTCATTTCCGGCTCTAACTCCCCGTCCGTCACGCTGTTGCAGGTCGGACGGTCGCCACGGTGTATCGAGGTGATGGATTGCAACACACCTTTTCTGCGCGTTCACACCCGTTCCGAGCATGCTCGTGGAGCCGAACAGCACGCGCACAGTCCCGGCGTTCATGGCGTCTATCACCGCCTTGCGCGCCTTGTCGGTCTTGCACTCCTGAATGAAGCGCACCTCGCTTGCCGGTATGCCGTAGTCCTCCGTCAGCTTCCGCTTTATCTCGCTGTACACGTTCCACCCGTCGCCCGGCTGGTACGTGCCCAGATCCGAGAAGACGAACTGCGTTCCCTTGTGCGCGTCGTATTTATGGTAATACTCCGCTATCATCTTGGCGCAGTGGCTCGCCTTGTTGTCGGGATGGTCTTCGTAGTTCGGGTCTATCATGCGCATATCGAGAGCCATCTTGCGGGCGTAGTCGGTGGCGATAAGCATCTTAGCCTTCTCCTCCGTTTCAGACAGCGGCATTCGGCCCAGCAACGTCGCGTCGCCCGTCTTCGCAAATTCCATCAGTTGTTTGATGAAATATTCTTGGTCAGGTGTAGGCGGTATATTGTGAAGTATCTCGTTCTTGTGCGGACGGTCCACGCCCACGTCCTCCGCCGTGCGATAGTCGGTTATCTCGTTGTAGAAGGCGGCAAGTTCCGGTACTTTGATAAAATAGCGGAAACGCTCTTTTTGCACCACATTGTTCGTCACGTTGAACTCGAAGTCGGTCGTCTTCTTGGCGAAAATCGCCGCCCATGCGTCAAAGCACCGGATATCCTGCCGTTCCAGCTCCTTCGGGCGCAGGTACTTGAAGAGCAGGTACAATTCCGTCAGACTGTTGGAAATGGTCGTACCGGAGAGGAATGTCGCCCCCAAGTCCTTGCCAGTACGCTCCTGTATGGTGCGTATGGCAAAGAGCATATTCAGGGCTTTCTGGCTTCCTTCCGAGTTTCCCAAGCCTGCCACGCGATCGTGACGGGTGTTGAATGTCAAGTTCTTAAATTGGTGCGATTCGTCAATGAAGATATGGTCGATGCCCATCTGCTTGAAGTCCACCACGTCATCCGTGCGCAATTGGATGGCGTGTTCCACCTTCTCCAGTTTCGCCACAAGGTTGTGCTTGCGCTTTTCCAGCCCTTTCAGCATCGCCCGCGACACGTTCTTGCCCTGCTGCCGCAGGACTTCGAGGTTTTCCTCCACCGTGTCAAGCTCCGCTTGCAGGATGCGCTGCTGCAACTCCGGCGACTGCGGAATCTTGCCGAACTGGTCGTGCGACATGATGACGCAATCGTAGTCGTTGTTCTTGATGTTGTTGAAGAAACGCACGCGGTTGGCGGTCGAGAAATCCTTCTCGGAGGCATAGAGAATCCTCGCGTTCGGATATGCCGCCTGATAGGTGGCGGCAATCTCCGCGACATTGGCTTTCAGCCCGATAATCATAGGCTTGTGCGCCAGATTCAGACGCTTCATTTCATGCGCTGCAATGCACATTATCAGCGTTTTACCGGTTCCCACCTCGTGGTCACAAATGCCACCGCCATTCTGTTTGAGCATCCAGACGCAATCCTTCTGCGACGGGTAAACACTTTGAATACCCCGGCTTGCCAATCCTTTCAGATTGAGATCGGGAAAGGTCTGGTGCGAGCCGTCATACTTCGGGCGCACGAAACAGTTGAACTTGCGGTTATACATCGTCGTAAGCCTCTCCTTGAACTGCGGCGACTGCTCTTCCAGCCATTCCGAGAACCCGTTGCGGATCTCGTCGATCTTGGCGTTGGCGAGCTGTATGCCCTCGCTGTCGCGCACCTTGATGTCATTGCCATGCTCATCCTTGCCGATGGACTTCATCATGTCGGGGCAGGTATTGTGCAGGGCGTGTTTCAACAGGTGCATGCCGTCATAGTTCCGGTAATAGCCCTTCACTAAAAACTCGTCCGTGATTTTCATGGTGCGGTAGCCGCACGCCACCGAAAACTCATCCATGCTTGCGGAGTAGGCGATTTTCACGTCCGTGTCGAAAAGATGGCTCATGTAGGCGGCATACACGCCCGTCGGAATCCAGCGTTCCCCGAAGTTGAAGTCGAGGTCCTCGAAGGCGATGCGCGGCGGCTCCGCTTCCTTCAAAGCCTCCAACGCCTCCTTCACCTCCGGCAGCCGTTCACTTTCGGGATTGCCGCCCATCCATGCCTCAATGCGTTCCGCCTTCTCTATCACGTTCCCCGCGATGAACCTGTCCTTTATCTCGTAACCGGTTACGAGCGGGTTGTAGAAGACGCGCCCTTTGAGGGCGTCAAGCAGTCCCTCCTCCGTGCTGTCGGTTATCTCCCGCATATAGCCGAGATTGACCGTGCCGAACTTGTTGAGCGATGCGGAGAGTGCCTCTTCGGGAGAGCTTACGTTGGCATGGCTCTCCACAGAGAAGGAAACGGGACGCTCGAAAATGTCCGCCTTGACGAACCTGCCGTCCTCCGCACGTTCCAGCGAAAGGATGTCGCGCCCTCCGGCATCCATCATCACCAGTTTCACGTTCTGCTTGGCGTTGAGATTGCCGTAGCGCATGACGAACTCGTCATAGCATGTGTTCAACGCTTGGCGTTGCGCAGACCCTTCATCGTGATACTCAGCCTCATAGCGGTAAAGTCGTTCGTATGAATCACGGAGTGACACATACAACATCGCTTTCTCCTTCTGATAGCCGGTCAGGTCAAGCGGCTGGAATGTCGCGCCGTAAGGCGTGATGTCTTTCAGGTAGCCGAGATTGCGTGAAGCGTCCAACACCATCGAGCCGTCACGATGGTGCGGCTCCAGCATACCATTAAACGGACGGGGAGAAAGGTCGAGAGGTTCCTCCTTCGGCTTTTCCGTTTCAAATTCCGGGAAAAGGGAAGTCGCCGGTTTCACACTTGCATTATTGTCCGTAACGTGATCGGGGGTGACTTCCTGCTGTGCTTCGGGCTGTTTCCTCGCTTCTTTTTCCGGTATGGCAGGAGCGGCTTTTACATCCGTGCCGCCCACCCGTTGTTTCTCCTGATGTTCCGCAGCCAGCCTTCGAAGCTCCTTTCGCCGTTCCGGTGTCAAACCCATCATCATCTCGTAAAAGCCGTTGATGGGAGGATTGGTTTCCCAGTCCAGTGTGGCATAAATATCGTCAGGGTCGCTTTGTTTAACGGTATTCTCCGGCTTTGTTTCCTTGTTCCCGTTTATAGCTTTGGCGGTTTCAACAGGAGGTACAGCCGTAACCTGCGGCTTGGGATTAGGTACAGTTCGTTTTGTCGTGTTTCCTTTCTTCGCTGTCTTTTTCTTTTTGACAGGTTCTTCTATGGGCATTCCCCAAAGGTCAAGCAGGGAGAGCTGCACGCCCGCCTGATAATTCGGTTTGCGGGGCTCTATCTCCGGCTTTTCCTCTATCGGTTGCGGTTTTTCGGTTCGGGCTTCTTCCGTCCGTGCCGTAATTGTCGCTTCCGGCTTCATGGCTGGCTGTTCCGGCTTGGTTTCAACGGCAACCGCTTTTCGCTCCCCCGCTTGCCCGATTGCGCCCGAATACAGGCGCATGGCAAGCCTCATGTGGCAGTCCTCGTCAAGCATACGGCGCAGGTCCTCCGCGATGCCTGCTGTCTTGCCCTCGTGCGTATAGACCATAGCGGGCTTGCCGTAAGGGTCGGTGTCGAGTTTTGCGGTCGTATGCACGATACGTTCGGGATGGCTGATGAAATAGGCGTTGTCCGTCAGGTTTGTCTTCGTGTCCGTCTGTATCACGGTCATCAGCCGTTCGTCCTGCGACAGTTCCGTCTTGCGCAGGTTCTTTTGCAGTACGATAAGGTCGCTGCCCACCTCTGTCCCCGCATTGTCCGAAAACAGGTTGTTGGGCAGGCGTATCGCCGATACCAGATTCGCCTGACGGAACAGCTCGTCGCGCACGGAGGTCTTGGAGCTGTTCAATACCCCCTGCGAGGTGATGAACGCCACGATGCCGCCGTCGCGCACTGTGTCCAGCCCTTTCAGGAAAAAATAGTTGTGGATGGCTTTTTGCGCCGAACGCCTGCCGAAAGATTCGCTCCTTTGAAACCCGGCGTCGAACACGGCTATGTCACCGAACGGGATGTTGGACACCACCAAGTCGAAATAGTTGTTGAACGGCTTTTCGATTTTCTCAAAACCGTCTATGCGCATCTTTTTGTCGGGGTGGAGCTGCCGCAGGATAGTACCCGTGAGGAGGTCTTTCTCAAACGCCATCACATCCGCATCGGGACTGTGCCGCAGCACAGCGTCCACGAACACGCCGACACCCGCCGACGGTTCCAGCACGCGGGCTGGGCGGACGCTGTAATCCGCCAGCACATCGGCTATGGTGTCGGTTATCTCTTTCGGGGTGTAGAAGGCTGTCAGCACGGACGCTTTCAGCGAGTCCACATACCGCTTGTACTGCGTATCGTCCTTGCTGTTCCCGCGTACCAGCCTGTGCAGTTCCGCAGTAGGGGCAAACAGTTCGAGGTCGGATTTCGCCCAGTGGACGGCGTCCGTCAGTTCCCTTGCCGGGTTCAGGATACATTTCAGCCCGCCGAAACCGCAATACTTTTGAAGTACCGCACGTTCTTCGGGGGTTGCCGTTCTCCGTTCCCTGTCAAGGATGAATGCCGTCCGTATCGCCTCGATATTGTCCCGCAGCCGTTGTTTGCGGTTAAACGCCATACTCGTCGATATAAAGGACGACAGCCCCCGTCAGCTCCGTATAGAGCAGGTCGTAATCGGGCGACAGGGCGAAATTGTCGTCCGAAAGGTCATAGACGGAGAATACGTTTCCGACAAGCGGCAGCAGCCTTTGCAGGAAGGATTCGCGCTCTGATTCCGGCACTTCACCGGCAAACTCGTTTTCTACGACTTCGCGCAGGATGGCGTACTTGGAGTAGCGAAGCCCCTCCGTCAGCGTGCGCATCGCCAGTTCCTGCGCACCAGCAGCAGGATAGCCTTCGAGCATTGCCCGTTCATACATTCCGGCGGCACGGTCGGCGCGTTCACGGATGAAGGCTTCGTCGGTCGCCTGTTCAAATTTGTTCGTTCTGAGATAGTCCAGCAGGTACAGACCGTAGTAGGAAAAATCGGTCTGACCCTCGTTTTTCTTCTTGTTGTTCATTACTTTGGAATTTAGTGGATTGATAATGACATGGATAATCGTCTGAAAAGGAGAAAGAAAAGGCACTCGGTATCCCTCCGAGTGCCACCACTAAATCCAAAGTATGAGTGTAATCCGGTATCGAAGAACAATTCATTACTCTGAACCAGTGGCAAAGTTACTCATTATTTTCTTCTTCTCGTAGAGGTTGCCTTATTTTTCCTTTCGGGGAACACGAAAGTCGTGTTGTAGTCCCCGTCAAAGGCGACTATGGCATCGAAACCCTTGCCCTGCTTGCTCTTGAAGCCTTTGAGCAGCTTCGTGTGCCCGTCGGTGAGCAGGTCTTTGATCTCGTCGTCGGAAAGGGTGCGGTTCGCTTTCAGCCGGAACACGGGCAGCCCGCACTCCGCGTTGTCGCAGCGGACAACCTTGCCGTAGAACTGCATCATGCCGGTTCCGCACTTGGGGCACTTGCAGCCGGAATCCCTGCGGGAGAACAGCTTGTCGCACGAGAGCAGTTCGGAGGTGATTTCGCGTGTGTAAGCCTCTATCTCCTTGCGGAAAGTGTCGGCGGGCAGCTCGCCACACTCGATGCGTGCCAGATTCTTCTCCCATTCGCCCGTCATGGCGATGTCGGCGATGCGCATCGTCTTCACGACCGAATGGAGGGCAAGCCCTTTTTCAGTCGGCACAAGCGACTTCTTGCAGCGTTCCATGTAGCCGCGCTTGAAGAGCGTTTCGATGATGGCGGCGCGGGTGGCGGGCGTGCCGATGCCGCAGTCCTTCAAAGCCTGACGCAGCGCGTCGTCCTCTATCTCCTTGCCTGCTGTTTCCATAGCGGACAGCAGGGTGGCTTCGGTATGCAGCGGCTTGGGCTTGGTCTTGCCCTCCGTGATGGAGCAGCCTTTCAGCGGCAGCGTGTCGCCTTCCCGCCAGCCGGGGATAGCGGTTTCCTCCTTGTCTTCCACGCCATAGACGGCACGCCACCCGGCTTGCCTGATGATGCAGCCTTTTGCCACGAACTCCACTCCGGCACATTCCGCCGTGACGGTGGCGGTGTCCTTGACGCATTTTTCGGAGAAAGCCTCGATCATGCGCCCGGCAATCATCTGATAGACGGTATTGTCTTCTTTGGAGAGGAACAGCGGCTTCTCGCCCGTGACGAGCAGGGCATGGTGGTCCGTCACCTTGCCGCCGTCCACGCTGCGGCGTGTCGGCACTGCCTTCGGATTGACTTTCTCTTTCCATTCGGGCAGGCTGCCGATGAAGGCGAGCAGCTTGGGGATTTCGGCGAACACGTCTTCGGGGATGTAGCGGCTTCCGGTTCTCGGATAGGTGACAAGTTTCTTTTCATAGAGCTTCTGCGCGATTTCAAGCGTCTGTTCGGCGGTGAAGCCGTGCTTGGCGTTCGCTTCCTTCTGGAGCGTGGTCAGGTCGTAGAGAAGTGGTGTTTCCTCCGTCTTCTCCTTGCGCTCGGCTTTCGTGACGGTGGCTGTGCCTGCTTCCTTTACCTTATTATATAGCGTTGTGGCAGGTTCTTTCTCTTTCCATTTCTCGGAAGAGGAGAACTTCACCACTCCTTCGTCGCAACCGTCTGTTGCGATATGGAGCTGCCAGAAGGGTTCGGGCGTGAAGCGGCGGTTCTCCCAATAGCGTGCGCACACCATCGCCAGCGTGGGTGTCTGCACCCGCCCGACGGAATATGTGCCGTGTCCGGCGGCGATGGAGAGTGCCTGCGTGCCGTTGATGCCCACGAGCCAGTCGGATTCGCTCCGCGCTTTGGCGGCAAGGTAGAGGTTGTCGTATTTGTCGCCCGCTTCGAGGTTGCGCAGTCCCTCGCGGATAGCCTTGTCGGTGAGCGAGCTTATCCAGAGGCGCACGAAAGGCGTGGTGCATCCGGTGTAATGGTAGAGGTAGCGGAAGATAAGCTCCCCTTCGCGTCCGGCATCGGTCGCCACGATGATCTGTTCGCTTTCCTTGAATAGCCGGGTGACGGTCTTGATCTGCGACACCACGCCGCTGTCGGGCTTGTAGCCCTTGTCCGTCTTTACCTGACGGGGGACGAGCGTGAAGGTGTCGGGGATGACGGGCAGGTTGTCGCGGACGAAGCCGCGTATGCCGTAGCCGTCGGGCATGGCAAGCTGGACGAGGTGTCCGAACGCCCATGTCACGGCGTAGCCGCCTCCCTCGAAATATCCTTCCTCTCTCTTTGTCGCGCCCACGATGCGGGCGATCTCACGTGCCACGGATGGCTTTTCTGCAATGATTGTCTTCATATTTTTCTGTCGTTTTGAATTTTACAAATGTTACTTCGGATTTAGTGGCGGACACCGGATTACATCTTCATGCCCTTATTGTTTCTTTTCTGCTGCTGTTGCTGCGCGGTGTCCTTCGGGGCGGTCTGTCCTTTCTGCAACGGCTCTTTCAGATTCTTGGTCGCCTCGTTGGTCTTGCCCTCGCTGTTCACCGCCACCTGCGTGCGGCTCTCGTTGGAGGGTGCGACCTTCTGCGCGTTGTCGGGGTCGGTGTCGTAGCGGTACGGGCGTCCCTTCTCCGGGTTGAACCTGATGTACATCGTGGCGTGGAAGCCCTGCTTGTCGGTCACGTTCTCCAGTTTCACGGCTTTGCCCGCCACGTAGTCGGCTTTCTGCTGCTCGGTGAACTCAACGCCGCTCCATTTGCTGATGGGGCGGATGCTGCCGTCGGCGTTCGTCCACGAGTTGCGGCGTTGCCCGTTCTGTATGGCTGCGGCGTTCTCCGCGTCCTGTGCCTGTCCCTGTATGGGATTGTTCTTGGCTTCCTGTGCCTGTGCGGCACGGGGCGACCTGCCGGTCCCCGGCACGAACTCCACGCCGCGCTGCTCTACGTTCACCTGAAGGGTGGTGACGAACTTCCTGCCGTCCTTGCGCTCGATAAGTTTGTCGCGCACTGGCAGCCCGGCGCGGAGCATGTCCTGTTCCTGCTTGGTGATTTCCGTCTTTCCGATGCGCTCCGGTATGCGCACCTTGTTTGCCGGGATGTCGGTAATCTCGTTCGTCTTGCGGTCTATGCTGATGAACGAGGGGATGATCTCGCCCGTTTCCCTGTCCACGAGGTCCACGACCCTGCCGAGGTTGCCCGTTTCGCGCAGGTTCTTACGGTCTTCATCGGAAAACTTGTGTTCCTTGTACTCGTCGAGCTTCTGCTCCTTGCGGATGAAGTGCGGCACGAGGCTGATATTGCCGTCGCTTTCCTTCTTGAAGGAGAGGCGGGCGTCCAGCTCGAAAGCCTCGCCGCCGAACTTGGGCGACACTCTCACCAAATCGGACTTGCCGTAGTTGAGCATCTTGGTCAGGTCGCCCGACTTCTCAAGGTCGTCGCGTCTTACACCCCATTTCTCTTCCAGCTCCTGCCAGTTGATCTTGCTCTCGTCGATGGGCTGGTAGCCCCGGTTGCCCTGCGTCTGCTGCGGGCTTTCCTGATTCTGTTCATTTTTCTGTTCCATCTCTTCCTGTTTTTTAGGTTCTTCCTGTTTCTGTTCCGGCTTTTCAGCCGCCTGTTCCTCCTGCACCTTCCGTTCGTAATCCGAGGTGTCCACTTTGTGGGAGGCGAGCATCTCCTTGTTGGCGTCGGGGTCTTTGAGCAGTTCCTTCATCACCTCCAGCAGCTTGTCGGCTTGGTCGGCCGCAATCCGGTAGAAACCGAAGCGGCTGGGTTCCTTGCACTGCCGGAAGAAGTTCTTGAAGAAGTTGTCCAGCACGTCGCCGTGGCGGTCGAATTGCAGGAAACTCCGCGCGTTCTCCGCTTTCGCGGGGGTGCGCTTTGGTGTGCCGTCGGCGTTCAGCCCGGCTACCACGCTGATCTCGCCCGTCTTCTCGTCGCGGACTATCAGCACGTCCTTTTCAGTTGTTTTCTTTGCCATTTGAAAAATGTTTTAATGGTTATTTTTGAAAGAAATTATGGATACGAGCCTTGTAGAAGGCTATATCTTCTTTTTTGAAGTCCTTTACGTGTCCGGAAAGGAACGTCAGCACGTCCTCCTCGCTGTAATAGGTCTTTTTGCCGAGCGTCTTGTACGGCAACGCGCCGATACTGCGGTAGCGTTGCAGGGTGCGCTTGCTGATCTGGAGCAGCATGCAGAGGTCCTGGTTGTCGAACATCCTGATACGGTCCATCGGGTCCGGGGCTTTGCCGGACGGCTGCAAGGAGAGCAGCAGTTCGTCCTGACGGTCGAGCCGTTCCGTCAGTTTCCGCATCCAGCTCTCGAAATTGTTTCGGGTAAGCAGTTCCATACGTCACGTCCTCCTTCCTTTGGGTTTGCCGCCGCCCGTGCGCAGCGTGTGGTTGCGTTTCATTTCCGTCGGTGTCGCCGCGTCTTCCATGACGGTGCAGTCCGCAAGCAGGCGGTCGATTTCAGACTGGCGGTAGCGGCACTTGCCGCGCAGCACTACATAGCCGATGCGATGCTCGCTGCGCATACGCTGGAGGGTGCGGCAACTCACGTTCAGCAGGTGCGCCGCCTCGCGGGTGGTGAGCAGCCTGTCGGGGGATTCTCCCTTGCTTTCTCCCGAAACGGCACGCACGTGTGCCGCTATTTCGGCTATCTGTTCCGTCAATGCGGTGAAGGCGGAACTTTCCATCGTTATTACTTTCATATTCAGTTCTTTCTTTTGGTTTCTGTGGCAAAATTCGGCAATAAACCAAAGGGGCTTTAACAGCTCACTACGTGTCTCACGTAAGATTTTTATGGGAAATGGCTCCGTAACCCGGACAGGCGGCGCAACAAGCTGCCTTTTAGCGGGAAACGATATGTGTTCACGGGGCTGGCGTTACCTTTGCGGCAAACTCTGAAATGTTTTGCTTATGGAAATAGTATCTATCGAGAAAAAGACCTTCGAGATGATGGTGGCGTCCTTCAACGCCCTCTCGGAGAAGGTTGCCGCCTTGAGACGCAGGAGCGACGGAGGGCGGCTGGAAAGGTGGCTCACGGGCGAGGAGGTCTGCGGGCAGTTGAGGATCAGCCCGCGCACGTTGCAGACGTTGCGCGACAGGCGGCTTATCGGCTACTCGCAGATTAACCGCAGGTTCTATTACAAGCCGGAGGAGGTTAAAAGGCTCATTCCGCTTATCGGCACGCTCTATCCCGGCGCAAGATGATTTGATTTTTATTATTCACAACCCACTGAATCCGAAGTTATGATGAACGAGAACAATGAAGTGTTTACGATGGAGGACGAGCCGCTTGCCACCGTGGTGCAGAATATGCGCAAAGGCTCCAAATGGCTCTCCGCCTTTCTGGAAAGTTACCGCCCGCCGCTGGACGGGGAGCGTTACCTGACGGACAGGGAGGTGGCGGAACTGCTCCGTGTCAGCCGCCGCACCTTGCAGGAGTACCGAAACAACAGGGTGCTGCCCTTTATCCTTTTAGGCGGGAAGGTGCTTTACCCCGAATCGGGGCTGCGGGAACTGTTGGAAGCGAATTACCGCAAGCCGCTGGAATAAAAGAAGCCTGAAAACGAAAAAAAGGAAACGGACAACTCAAATTGGGCTGTCCGTTTCCTTTTTGTTGGCACGTATGCGTGTTCAGCAGTATCCGGCTTTTCCGTTCTGTATGAACATCACGTATGCCTGCCGCTTCTCCTTCGAGAGTGCCTTGCCCACCAGCCACGTGCGGAACACGTGTGTGCAGTAAGTGTTCAGCCGGAAGGCGACGGGAATGATGATTTCAAGCGAGTAAACATCCGCGTACAGCCCGTTTTCAAGTTGTATGTAGCGGCACACCTCGTAGTCGTTCAGCACGTCCGTCTTTAGAACGGCCCTGATGGCGGCGTTCACTGCCGGGACGCCCGTGTGGAACAGCCCGGCGATTTCTCCGGCGGTCATCCATACCTCGTTACCGGTTACGCAGACCGCCTTGTCCTCTATGATGATTATGTCACGTTTCATGGCTTTTCTTTTTTAGATGGTGCAACCTGCAAATTCCTCAATCGTGTTCAATCTCGCGGCAAGGTTCTCCATGTCTTGGTTGAGCTTCTCTTTGGTTATTTTCGCGTATATCTGCGTTGTCTTTATGCTCTTGTGCCCCAACATGGAACTTACCGTTTCAATGGGCACGCCGTTGGATAGGAACACCGTCGTGGCTGCCGTGTGGCGGCTCTGATGCCACGTGATATGCTTGGTGATGCCGCAACGCTTGGCGACGGCACGGATTCCGTACAGGCAGGTCATGTAGTGTGGCACGGGGAATATCCTCCCGTCCCCGCACAGACCCCGGTATTTGTCGATGATGCGCTTGGCTATGTCAAGCAGCCGGATATTGGAAACGACACCTGTTTTCTGGCGGTTGATGTTTATCCACTCGTGTTCGTCGAAATAGGTGCGGATATTCTCTTCCGTCAGGTTGCGCATGTCGGCGAACGACAGGCCCGTGAAGGCGCAGAACAGGTATAAATCACGGTATAGCTCCTGCTTGGCGTTCTTCAGTTTGCCCTCCATCAGCAGCCGGATTTCCTCTTTCGTCAGGAAGCTGCGGGTCGTTTCTTCCTTCTTGATTTCATACTCCCTGAACGGGTCGCGCGTGAGCCACTCGTTGTTGATGGCGATGAACACCATCGTCCGGAGCGGGCAGACATACAGCCACACGGTGTTGGTGCAGCAGTGTTTGTCAGTGCGCAGGAACATTTCAAAATCGGAAATGAAAGCGGGCGTAAGCTCTTTCAGGGCGATGTCCTTCACGCGGTAGCGGATGGTGAGGAACTCTTGCAGGTGCTTGTAAACGGTCTTGTACTTCAAGAGCGTGCCTTTGGCTTTCATACCGGCCTCCACCTGTTTCCCGTAGTCCTCGTTGTGCTGCCGGAACACCTGCATCAGCGTGTGGTAGCGGTGTTCCAGTCCGAGAAAGGCGTTCTTGACCTTTTCCGCTGTGACGAAGTTGTCACGCTCCATGATTTCCTGATAATGTTTGTTGATGCGCACACGCATCTTATCGAGCATGCGGTTCGTTTCGAGTGCCGCCGTGCTTCTGCCCGTGACACGTCCCCCTTTGGTGTCCCACAGCTTGGGATCGACGGTCAGTTTGCAACTGAACTGCGTCTGGCTGCCGTCCACCGTTATGCGTCCCATGACGGGCACTGTCCCGTCCTTTTTCACTACCTGACGCTTGAGGTAGTAGATTACTGAAAATGTACTCTTCATCGTCCTTAATTTTTTGGATTCAAAATTAGTTTGTGAAGAGCCTGTTGTCGGTACGCAAAACACGGAGGAACGGCGCAATCTTTTTCCGTAACCGGATTTGTTGCGTGGGTTGTCAATAACTCACTAATCCTTAACGTCTTGTTTCGCTGTCCGTGTCCGTTTGCCGCCCTTTCAGGCATGGTTACGGACAAGTAACGTAGCGGCGTCCTGATTTGGCTTCAGCGGTGATTGCGATGGCTTCACGAATAATCGGATGCACGACTGAAACCCCTGTAACTCAATTCTATCACTATATCTTTCCGCATTTCACTTTTTTGTAGTAACTTTGCAGTCGGAAATTATGGGAAGGATTCTGGCCATAGATTACGGTAAGCGTCGCTGCGGGCTCGCGGTGACCGACCCTTTGCGCATCGTGGCCACAGCCCTGGCTACGGTCGACACCCCCAAACTCCAGGATTATCTCAAGGACTATATGAGCCGCGAGACGGTCGACGAGATTGTGGTGGGACTGCCGACCACCATGCGCGGCGAGCCTTCCGACTCCATGCGCTACATCACTCCGGCCCTCGGACGCCTGCGCAAAGCGTTTCCCGACATGCGTTTCACCATGTGGGACGAACGCTTCACCTCCACCCTCGCCCACCGCGCCATGCTCGACGCCGGCTACAAGAAATCCGACCGTCAGGACAAAGGTGCCATCGACCGTATGGCCGCGGTGATTATCCTCAACTCTTATCTTGGCTCAATCGGTAATTAGCAATTACTGATTCGTCCGGCTCTGACCATATTTTAAATAATCAATCATATTTAAGTGATAGCCAATTAGCTCCAGCCCCATTGCTAATTACTAATTGCTAATTACTAATTGAATAAAATGCGTTTACCAGTATATCTTTACGGCCACCCGGTGTTACGCCGCGAGTGTGCCGACGTAGAGCCTTCGCGCGAAGGACTCAAGGAACTTGTCGACAACATGTTTGCCACCATGTATGCCAGCGAAGGCGTAGGTCTTGCCGGCCCGCAGGTGGGTCTTGCCGAGCGTATAGTCGTGATTGACGCCGACCCGGTCAAGGATTCTTTCCCCGAATGCGAGGGACGTAAGTTTGTGCTCATCAACCCCGAGATCGAGATACTCGAGGGCGAGACCGTCACCCGCTCGGAGGGATGTCTGAGCCTGCCCGGCCTGTCGGAAAATGTGCCCCGTGTCGAGCACATACGCCTCACATGGGTCGATGAAAATTTCCAGCCCCACGAAGAGGAGATTTCCGGTTTTCTGGCCCGCATAGTTCAGCACGAGTGTGACCACCTGGAGGGACGTCTCTATATCGACCACATCTCTATGATACGCCGCCAGCTCATCAAGAGCAAGCTCAACAACATCATCTCCGGCCGCACCCGTTGCGACTATCCCGTCAAATACGCCCCCAAGAAGAGATGAATCTCTTCTTAGTTGAAAGTTGAGAGTTTATTAAAGGTTAAAGAGTTAAGCCCCACGGCCACATTAGGCCGCGGGGCTTCTTCAGTATCAAAGGTGCTGTGACGGACTAAGGCAGGACTCCGAATTTACTGTCGTAATAACACCTCGTCTATCGCTGCAAGTTCGGTGGCGGTAAAAGACGTATTGTCCACACATTTGAGCGAATCGGCGAGCTGCCCGACCGAACTGCTGCCCACTATCACCGAAGTGACTTTACTGTCTTTCAGCACCCAGGACAGCGACATCCCGGCCAGCGACTGTCCGCGGCCGCGGGCTATGTCATTGAGACGGCGCAGTCGGGCCACAAGCCCGGGAGTAATCCTGTCGGCCGTCAGATGCGCTCCGCGTGCCGCACGCGAGCCGGCCGGAATGCCGTTGAGATAACGGTCGGTCAGCACACCCTGCTCCAGAGGCGAGAATGCCACAAATCCCACGCCCGACCCGGCCGCCTGACTGAGCACTCCGCTACGCTCCACCTCGCGGTCGAGCATATTGTAACGCCCCTGATAGAGCAGACACGGCACATCACGTTGCGCCAGATAGCCGTAGGCAAACTCCGCCGCCTCGAGCGGCCACCGCGAGATGCCCGCATACAGAGCCTTGCCCTGACGCACCACGTCGACAAGGGCCTGCAGGGTCTCCTCGAGCGGAGTCACCGGGTCATAGCGATGTGAGTAAAACACGTCGACATACTCGAGATTCATGCGTCGGAGACTCTGATGGAGCGATGCGAAGAGATATTTGCGCGAGCCCCAGTTGCCATACGGTCCGGGCCACATGTCATAGCCGGCCTTGGTGGCGATAAACATCTCGTCGCGATAGGGACGGAAAGAGCCTTCCATCACGCGGCCGAAGGTCTCCTCGGCCGAGCCGTAGGAGGGGCCGTAATTGTTGGCAAGGTCAAAACTCGTCACGCCATGGTCAAAGGCATAATGCAGCATGTCGCGGCTCACGGACAGCGGATTCACATCGCCGAAATTATGCCATAGGCCCAGCGACACGCGCGGCAGCAAAACGCCGCTGCGCCCGCATCGCTCATAGAGCATCCCGCTGTCATATCGGTCGGCAGCGGCATTATAAGGTGGATTTATCATTATTTCTCGTTATGATTGTCTTTCAGGCATATTGAGTTGAGATACACCTCAAGATTGGTGTATCCCTCGGGGCTGAGAGTCACGGCCGGGCCGTCGGCCGGGTCGAGGGGATTGAGCCAATGCTCGATTTCCCACAGGTCGGGAATGCCGTCGCCATCGGTGTCGCGCAAC
The DNA here is from genome assembly GCF_910574735.1 of Duncaniella muricolitica. Classification (NCBI taxonomy): domain Bacteria; kingdom Pseudomonadati; phylum Bacteroidota; class Bacteroidia; order Bacteroidales; family Muribaculaceae; genus Duncaniella; species Duncaniella muricolitica. The sequence goes on from NZ_CAJTCF010000068.1 coordinate 19,174, forward strand.
TGCTCGGGGGTCACGCCTCCGTCTGTCAGTTCGGGCCACGGGCTGCTCCAGCCGGGCTCCTGCGCGTCGGCCGGCACATCGATCAGACCCGGCTTGCGCTCGGCATCCTCCGCCACCGAACCGCGTCGCGAGGCTGTGCCCTCACGCGTCTCGGCCACTATGCGGCGGTCGATGGCATCGCGGCGCAGCGAGCATCCCGCCCCGGCCAGCACCAGCTCGTAAGCCTCCTCGGGCGTATGGGTTGTCACGACACCAGCGTCAAGCGGCTCCGAAAGGCGCAGCCGAGGGAAAAGTTCGGCCGTATACAAGCCGTCATAATCACCCTCGGAAGCCTGTTGCAACACCCCGCGGGTCCAGTTGTCGGCCGTCACGTCGGGATCCCCCTCCATGACATTGCCGTCGATATAAAACCGGCCCCAGCGGTGCCACATCCTGTCCCACACATTCGGTTTGGGAGTATCATGATGAGTATAGGTAGTGGTGCGCACGCCTATCGAAAGTATGCGGTGGCCCACCGCGAGATGACGCGGAGTGGCAGGGCCGGGCTTATAGTAATTGTTGACCAGATTGCAGTCCATGCCCTCAGCCCCGTAGCATCCCGAGCCGGCCCAGTTGTATATCACATTGTTGCGCATGTCCACATGCTCGCGCTCCTGCGTCACGGGGTGAGGGCCGAGTCGCGGCGCGCGGCTCTCGTGATGGGCCAGCAGATTGTGGTGAAACGAAGCATGGTCGCCGCCCCATATGGCCCCGTAGCCGTGGGCACCCTTGTGATGGCCGCCGTTGCGCAGACTCTCCGACGAGATGCACCACTGCACGGTGGTGTTGCGTCCGCCATACACGGCACACGTCTCGTCGACCGACCAACTGATGGAGCAATGGTCGATAATGACGTCAGAGGCCTCGTTGGCACCCAGACCGTCAGGCTCGCCGGGCCCCTCGTTGCCCACACGGAAGCGCAGATAGCGCACTATCGTATTGTCGCCGCGCAGCGACACCTGCCGTCCGGCTATACATATGCCCTCGCCGGGAGCGGTCTGTCCGGCCAGAGTAAGATTACCGTTGGTGATGCGTAGCGGCTCTTTGAGAAATATCGTACCCGCGACGTCAAACACCACTGTGCGCGGCCCCTCCTGCATCACGGCATGACGCAGAGTGCCGGGCTGCTCACCGTCCTCGAGAGTGGTGACATGATACACCGCGCCGCCGCGGCCGCCTACGGCATAGCGGCCGAATCCCTCGGCCCCCGGAAAGGCCGGAAGTCTCTCGGCCAAGCCGCTAAGAGGGATGCCGGCAAGCAGCAGAGCCACGGGCAACGTCAATCGGCGATGGAGAGAGGGCAGCAATGTCTTGGAGATATTCAAATAGTTCATGGTGTGTTTTGTGATATTAGACTCTCACAAAGTTACTCATTTTTTTCAAAACATAAACCGTCAGCCTATCGCTCGCCATCGGGCCTTGGCCTTGGCCGCCCCGGCACGACGAGCCTCGGCCCGACGCTGGCGTCGCGACTTCCTGACCGTCACCGGTGCGTCAATCTCCTTCTCAAAAGCCTCGACAGCCCCGGCCGGAAGCTCCCGTCCGGCCGCACGCGCATATGCCTCGAGCGACTCGGCCATCGCTTCGGCATACTGACGGCGGCGCGTAGAGGGGTCAGGCACACCGTCGGCCGCCAGTGTCGACGAAGCCTGACACACCTCACCACCCTCCGCGGCAGCCTTGCGGCGTCGCGCATTCTCACGCGCTCTGACCGAACGGCGCATAGCCTCGTCGAGCTCAAAACGCAGCATCTCAAAGGCCATGCGCTCCGCTTCATCAAGCTGCTCTATACACCTGTCGGTATATCCCGCCAGATACAACTGCATGGCTGCTATCATACGCCTGCGTGCATCCTCATCGGCTATCACGCTCTCTATACGCTTTACAAACTTGTCATACGACCTTGACGACACATTAAAGGGGCATTTTTTCATGACTGTACAATTTTAATGCCACAAAGTTACACATCGCCCTGCCCCAAAAAGGTGCGATAATGTCGCACAGCCACCAAAAAATTCTCACCCCCCGACACCGCGATTAGCATTAATTAACAATCGATGATGCAGTATTTTATCTACATTTATATCATATTGTAAAATTGTATGGTAAATGACTGACATTGTCGAGCAGTGTATTAAAGGTGACCGTAAAGCCATGGAGACGCTTTATATCACCTATACCCCAATACTGATAAAATTTATCCTTCGTTATGTTTCTGACACATCAGTGGCCGAAGATATTTTACATGATGGTTTCATAATCATTTTCTCGCACCTAAAGTCGCTGAAAAAGCCCGAAAAGCTTGAACAATGGATGAAAACAATCATGAAAAATCTTGCATTAGCTCATACCAGTCAGTCAGACTTCCACATCGCTCTTGATGACTCAATCATAAACAATATCTCAGATTATTCAACTCAACCATATGTTGAACATGAGATTTCTTATGAGGAGCTGAACAAAATTATTGATAGTCTCCCGATTGGCTATAAGAACGTTTTCAGACTTGCTGTCTTAGAACACAAGTCACATATAGAGATCGGAAAACTGCTTGGCATTTCACCAAACTCTTCTTCTTCACAGCTTCATCGGGCTAAGGCATTATTGCGCAGATTAATAACCAAGCGCAACATGCTGATTATCGGTTTCGCGCTGATCCCCATAACAATTACTGTCCTCTATATCCCAAGCAAGAAAAGACAGACCATAGCCTTTATTCCCGATAATCCTCACGATCTGAATGTCAATCTCCAGGCTTCTCAGACCTCATCTCCTTTACAAAAAAATCTCCCGCCTGCAAATCCGAATAAAACAGACTCATGTTATGCTGACAGTCACGATATTCACACATCTGATTCGGTAATCATATACCCTTCTCAACAGGCGAATACATCCGAAGTTAAGCGGGCCGCCTTGCGACAAGACGTTTTATCTTCCTATCCCCATGCTCAGGTTCGGCCCAAGTCAAAACCAACATATAGTATCTCTATCTCATTCGGAAGCAATCCTATAACCGGAAATACTGTAAATTCACATGACAATCAGCAAAATATAACCACAGGGATAGCCCCGGACGCAATCATACACCACAATAACCCGTATTATCTTTCTTTAAACATCTCCTGTAATATCTCCAGACACATTGGAATTACTTCCGGCATAAGCTATGTCTATCGCTCTTCCGATATACTAAGACAAAATCCATATCAGACCGAAAAAACTACCCTGCAAGGACAATTCGTATCTCTACCTATACAATTGAACTACTACTTTGTAAATTTACAGCAACTTTCATTCTACACCACTGCAGGCATGACTGTTGACATTCCGATAAGTGTGTCAGCTTCCGACAGGACTGTATACGAAGACAATAGTTGGACATCTTCACCAATTGATTACAGTATCAGACCACAAGTGTTTATGACAGGCGGAGTCGGATTTGAATATATGTTCAATTCTACCTTAGGTATATATCTCGAACCGTCTATAAAATACCGACTCACAAGTGATCCTGCCACCAATCTTCTTTTTGAGAAAAACATCGAGTTATATATTCCTCTCGGTCTGCGATTAAAATTCTGACGTAACCACGTTTTTTATTCAATCTCCATGCAGTATTCACCACATTTCAATATCATAAAGATATAACACTATCTCAAATATGAAGCATTTGATAATTCTACTCCTCCTGCCATGTTTATGCGCATGCTTGAACAATGATCCGATATCGGACTTTAATTCCCCCGTTGAGTATGACATTCCTAAGGGTATACATCTGTCAGACCATAACGGGGAGATTTTACTCATTAATAATGATCGGGAATTAAAGACTGTATTCGCGGAGGATTATCCACAATTGAAACCGGTTAATTTTCATTATTATCGTGTCCTAATCATCAATGGACATTCACCATACGGCATTGAATCCATCGACCATAAACTCCATGACAATAATCTGACCATTAATATCTCCCAAACAATAGCCACAGTCGTTGAGCCATGGACTGTCGCCTATATAATCCCTCGGGATATAAATCCGGCAGACATAAAAATCAGCATAAATTACTCCAATGATAAAGACATAATATAGCAGCGAGATACTGACGTTATTCAAATGGGACAAGCTGAAATTCCCGTTGCATCATAGATTAAGAATACGTTGCAGACTTACACAACATGCCAAAATAGTGGCCCGAGACGAAAATTTCGGTGCATATGTCAGAGGATTAAATAGTGCGACCGAAGGCGTCCGACAGGACGCAGATTTGATAGTAACCGTTTACTCTGACCTGCGCAAGGATTTTAGATAGAAATTAGTGTAAAAATATGTTAATACTCAATTTTTAATCTCGGGTCTCTTGGCAGGTAGGCCGGGTCATATAGTTCTCCCTTTTTCACGAGTGTATAGAGGATTTTCAACAGACGGTTAGCCACATTGTTGAGGACCACATATATGTGTTTGTGTTCGATCTCATGTTTCTTCATCTTGTAGACACGCATCTTCTCAAAATGCACTACTGCCGAGCGCGCACACATAAACAGCAGGGACTTTAATTGTTTATCGCCCATGTGAGACACATGATTCCCTTTATCAGATTTGCCTGTGGCGTTCGGGAAAGGTGAGATACCTGCGAGCGTGGCACATTTCTTTGCTGTGCTGACCCTCTTGAAGTTATCGGTCTTTATTATCAGTTCTGTCGCAGTGACCGGACCGATCCCCGGTATGCTCTGGGCTATAACGGAGGTCTTAGACAAGTTGTCATCGTCGTCAATCAACTGGGCCATCTTCTGTTCAAGAGACGAGATCTGGATGTTGAGTTGCTCCATCATCTCCCGTTTTATTTTCTGTGCGGTATCACTCTTCTCGGGACGGCAGTCATCGCCCTTGAGCATCGTCTGGAGCTGTTTGCGTTGCCGTACAAGCAAACGCCTGGTCGCATAAAGCTCCCTGAGCTCGTAGATTGTCTCGGAGGGAAAGTGTGTGTCGTTCAGCTTGTCGGCATATCGTTCGCCGTACTCCCGTATACGCGCTGCATCCAACGGATCACTCTTGCCACGTATCAGGCCCATGCTGTGTCTGATCTCATATCCTGAGAC
>NZ_CAJTCF010000069.1:0-24285 GCF_910574735.1 Duncaniella muricolitica
GTAACTATTCAGCCAAAGTAAAGACATGATGATTTGGCTCGCCTTTATTAGACGAGGGCAAGGATAGCGTCAAGCGGCGATTGTCCGCTTTTCCAGGCCGTATCGGCAATGGAATGTAGAGCGTGGAATGCATCAGCGCCGGAGTCTGAACGGAAGCATCCTGATATTTTCTGTTTGACCTTGAGTTTGCGGATTCCGCGCTCCGAGCCGTTGTTGTCCGATGGTATGGACGGATTCTCAAGGAAGTTGAATATGTAGTCCCGGCATTTTATAATTCCCCGTTTCAGCTCATTGAACTCTTTTCGCAGATTGTCGAGGTTCTTTTTCAACAAGCCATCAAGCCTTGTGAGCCAGTTTTCTTTCGGGATTATATCTGCGTTTTTTTCGTTTCGCAGATGGATTGCCTCCCGCAGGAGCGTCTGCATGTCTCTTGCCCATGTCTGTTCCTTGTCGATGTCGTTGAGATATTCAAGATTTCTCAAAAGGTGGGCCAGACATATCTGGTTGTTGAGGAAGTCGATGGCGAAGTAGGCACTGTGGCGGTCGGTAACTGCGATCATGTTTTTCAGTGAGTCGCCAAAGCGTTCTTCAAGCACTTTCGCACCACGCCCGGCACCACGGAACACGAGTGTCAGATATGTGGTCTGCGCTATCCATGACCAGTTGAGTTTGCCGTTGACGTAGCAGCCAGACTCATCAAAACCCACGACTGCGGATTCCTTTAGCAGCCGCTCTATAAGTTCTATAGCCGGTCTGGACTTATCAAGCATCTCTCGGACGATGTTGGCCAGTGTCCCTTGGCTTACGCGAACATTGAACATTGTTTCAAACAACGACTGCAACCGCTCGTAAGGCATACATTGGACAACACTCAGATATGTTGCTGCCGCACGGATATTCTTGCCAAAGGTGATGGCATTTCCGCCTCTCTTGCGGGGAGCATAATCACGGTTGCAGCAACCGCAGGCGCAGACCTTTTTATAAAATCTACGCTCTCTGTATATCGGCTTTATCGGTGGCAGGTCTATCTCCTGGATGACATAATCAAGCACCCCATCGACATCCGACAGATCTCTGCCACACTCCGTGCAGAACTGCGATGATACATTCTCAATCTCATCTGGAGTTGCCACCATCTTACGTGTTGTGCCTTCATGGCCCGGCTGGCCGCCAACAGACTTGTCCGATTTCTTTCTCAACGACTTTGTCCGGCGTTCCATCTCTGACTTGACCGGCTCTTTTGATGGAGGAATGCTGCTATTGCCTGAGTCTTTCGGCGGCTTCTCATATTTCTCCAGCCTCTTGCGCAACTCGCGGTTTTCTTTCAGCAGTTTGTCTATATTGCGATTAAGCGAGCAGATTTCGGCATGCTGGGAATCAATCGTACCCCGCAATTCTTTAAGCTCGGACAATAGTCCGGCCAAGGCTGAATTTATGTCGTTAACCTGCTGTTTCACAGACACAAAGATAGCGATTTTTATCTGACGTATGCAAATAAAATCGCTATTATTTTAATGATAATCAGAGGATTATTCTGAAATTATTACTGACAGACCTGATTATCTTCGATTGGCTGAATAGTTACTTTAACATAGTATCTTTGTTAAATAATGTTAAATACAAAACCTCGTCATGAATCTTCAGATGAAATGAAACCTATGGATGCAGAAATGTGTTAAATTTGCGGTAACAAATATCATTCACCTAAAATAAATTTAACTATGTTAAATCCCAGGATTCAGGACGCACTCAACGAGCAGATCAACGCCGAGCTATATAGCGCATATCTCTACCTCTCGATGGCCCACTATTTTGAAGCCGAAGGTCTGCCCGGCTTCTCCAACTGGTTTAAAATCCAGTTTAAGGAAGAGCAGGACCACGCCACCATCTTCATGAACTACATCAACCAGCGCGGCGGCCGCGTGCTCCTCAAAGCCATCGACGCCGTGCCCACCCAATGGGCCTCACCCATGGAAGTCTTCACAGCCACCCTCGAGCACGAGCAGAAAGTGACCGCCCTCATCAACGGCCTCTACGCCCTCGCCGTAGAAGAGAACGACTACGCCACCCGCGACCGTCTCAACTGGTTCATCACCGAGCAGGTCGAGGAAGAAGACAACTGCCGCACCCTCATCGACAAGCTCCGTCTCATCGGCGACAACGGCATGGGCCTCTACATGCTCAACACCGAGCTCGCCGCCCGCACCTACACCACCCCCTCCCCCCTCAGCGCGGAGTAAGATTATTTGAAGATACATAAACAGGAAATCCCCAAAAGTGACAACGGATTTTGTCACCTTTGGGGATTTCCTGTTTGTATGCTGAGAATCAGTGGCGGGGGGATTCGAGTTCGTTGATGGCGTAGGCGGCCCAGACGAGGCTGGAGGCGGGGAGGGTGGCGAGGTGTTTGCGGGCGAAGGCGGTCACTTTGCGGGTCTGTTCGGGTGTGGCGGGGGCGAAGATGGCGGTGAGCTGGGCGAGGAGCTGGCCACGCTCGTCGTCGGTGAGCCGGCTGTAGTTTTTGTCGCAGTATTTGATGTAGGCGTCGGTGTCCATGGTGGCGCGGGCTTCGGCAAACCGAAGCTGTGTCTCGTAGTCTGATGCGTAACCGAGCTGTCGGGAGCGTTGCTTGAAGTCTTCAAACTGACGGCGTGTGGTGTCGTCGGTGACGGAGTTGGTTGTGAAGTAGCGAGAGGCTTCGCGCTGGTGTTGGATTTTGATGTTTTCGGCTATGGCGTCGGTGCATGTTGTGTCGAAGCGGTCGCGGTTGTCAATCATGAATTGTATGCGCGGGGAGTTGTAGCCTGTGGTGTAGGTGTCGTAGAGAAACTGATGGTCGGGTGAGAGCCGTTGTGAGTCGGTGAGGGTGTCGAAGTATTCGTCGATGATTTTTCCGGCTTGTGTCATGGCTGCCATGTAGTCGTGCGAGGAGTCGATGATGTTGATGGCGTAGGCGCGCACGAGTTCGGGGGTGCGTTCACCGGCGGCGTAGCGTTGTTTGATGCGTTCGGGGGTGAGGTCGGGGTTTTTGCACATTTCGACGGCTGTGATAAATTCCTGGCCGTCTTTCATGCCGGCAAATGAGCCGAGCGGGTTGCCGTCGGCGTCAAAGACCATGAGGGTTGGGTAGGCTTTGATGCCTACGGTCTTGGCGAGATCGGCTCCTTCGGCTTCGGCGTCAAGCTTGAGGTTTACGAAGCCTGCGTTGAGGTAGTCGCCGATTTCTTTTTTGGGGAATACGGTGGTTGCCATGCGTTTGCAGGGACCGCACCATTGGGTGTAGAAGTCGACGAAGATGAGTTTGCCTTCGGTTTTGGCGGCTTCTTTGGCTTGGTTGAAGGTGATGTGACGGAAGTCGGTCTGTGCTGCGGCCGGAAGGGTGGCTGCGAGCAGGGTGGCGAGAATGATTTTTTTCATAATCGGGAGTTGGTAATTGGATTAGTGTAGGATAGGGCGGGCTGAGGCTCGCGGGCAGGGGGATAAAGGACAAGGGGGGCCGGGATTGCGTCGGGGCATTCCGGCCCCCCTTGGTGGGTTTTTAGATGTTTTGGGTGAGGGAGGGGTTGAAGTTGGTGGCGTTCATGGGGAAGGGATAGATCCAGAGGGGTGAGCCGGGGCGTATGGTGTGGTCGCCGAGGTCGTCGATGTGGTGGATGATGTCGGTGGCGTAGTCGGGCTCGGTGTTGCGTCGTTTGCAGTCGAGGTAGTTTTCAATCGAGAGGATGCATTCTACGGTCTTGGCTTTGGACAGGAGGGCCATGGCGTCTTTCTCGGTGGTGACTGTGCCTTTGAAGGGGGTGTAGTATTGGGGATGGATGCGGTATTTGCGTACTTTGTCTACCTGGTCGAGTCCGTCATCAATGTGGCCTGTGCGGATGAGCGACTCTGCGAGGACGTAATACATCTGCTCGGCGCGTATGCCCCATACGTTGAAGCGGGGCGCACCCTGCGGAGTGTAGAACATGCTTCCCTTGGGGCCTACGAGCACGTCGTCATAGCTTTCCCAATCGTCAGCACGTGAGTAGTAGCGCACATAGTCGCCCTGCTCGTAGAGTGACATGAACTCCGGGGTAAGGGTTTTTCCGGATATTTCGGAAAAGTTTATGACGAAGTTGGAGAGGATGAACATGTAGTGGTGAGGTGCGTCAAAGGTGGATTCCCATGTGCCTTTGCTGACGATGGTCGAGCGGTCTTCGATGGTGGGGTTGACGGCTATGGCCTTGCGGGCATAGTCGGCGGCCTCGTCGTAGCGTTTCATCTGGAAGAGCACGCGGGCGCGGACGGCGTAGCCAAAATCGGCCTCGAATCGGAAGGGGTCGTTGACGGGAGTCGGGTCGAGACATGCTATGAGGTCGTCGGTGCAGTCGGCGAGGATGCGGTCATAGACTTCGGCGACAGTGAGTTTGGTCTTCTGTGCTCCGAAGTCGATGTTGTCGACATAGGCTATGCCGCCTGTCGATGCTGCGGTGGCGGGGTCATACTGCGCGGCCCAGAGATTGACGGCTATGAAGTGAAACCATGCGCGGAGTATGCGGGCCTGTGCGATAAAGCGGTTTTTCTTGTAGTCGTCACCCTCGGCATCGGCCATTTTTTCAGCCACGATGTTGCAGTGCATGATGTTTTCGTAGATTTCACTATAGCGGCTGTCATCCTCGCAGAGGGCGATGCGGTCGACAGATTCGTCGCCGAAAATGAATGCATATTCGACGGAGTTTTTCACGGCATACACCTCGGCGGGAGTCTTGTAGTAGGCGAATATGTTGCCGGTGAGCATCTCGTGGTTGAAGTCCCAGTCATATATACGCCACTCGCGGTTGAGGACGGCCCCGAGGTCGTCGACGGTGTTGAGGGTGGAGAATCCACGGGGAGTGATGTCGAGTTTGTCGTCACACGAGGTGAGGACAGCGAGCAGAGTCAGGAATAGGGTTATATATGATTTTTTCATTGTGATACGGCTTTAGAGGTTGAGGAATAGGCTCATGGTGTAGGTCGAGGGGGTCTTGACGGGGAGTCCGCCCATGCGCGTGGCTTCGGGGTCCCAACTACGGCCGTTGCGGGCCCATGTGGCCACGTTGTCGACCTGGAACCGAAGGCGCAGGTCGCTGAGACCGAGACGGCGTATGAGTTTGCGTTCAAACTCATAGGAGAGCGTGATGGAGCGGAGCTTGAGATAGTCGGCGCGCGAGTAGTTGCGATAGTCGGCCGCGCCGATGGTCATGGTGCGCGAGTCGTAATATTTTGTGAGATATCCGTTGGGCACCGCGCCTTCGACACCGTTCCAGAAGTCGAGGGCCGAGGTCACGACGGCGTCATTGATGGCATTCCACACGCGGGGGTCGGTGTTCATGTAGTGGCCTCCGTAGAAGTGCATCATGGCCGAGAGGGAGAAGCCCTGATAACGTATCTCGGGGATGAGTCCGCCGGTCCATACGGGAGTGGAGGTGCCGAGATACACGCAGTCGTCGATGGTGAAGTCGGCCGAACTGAGCGAGGTGTTGTGGATCTCACCGTTGTGGTCGCGCCAGGTGCCGTAGGTGATGCCTCTTTCGTCGGTCACAAATCCTGCATAGTCGATGCCGGTGACGGTGTTGAGGGGATAGCCCTGCTTGAGAGTCATGGAGCGGAACTCTGAGCCGGTGTGAGGGTGATAGTAGACCTTCTTGACCTTATTGTGGTTGTAGCCGAAGGTCACGCCCAGGTCTATGCCCACCTGCTTGCGCGAATTGGATGGGAGTATGCGTCCGTTGAGCTGGAACTCGACACCGGTATTGAGCATCTCGCCGGCGTTGAGTATCATATTATCTTTGCCATTGGTTACGTCAAGAGCCACGTCGGTGAGGATGTCGGTGCCGTATTTGCGGTAAGCGTCGATAGAGCCGTTGAGGCGGTAGCCGAGGAGGGCGAAGTCAAGACCCCAGTTCCATGTCGAGGTCTTCTCCCAACGGAGTTGGTCGTTGGGCACGGCATCGATTTTGCCCATTATGCCGCCGTTGAAGCGGTTGGTGGTGAGGTTGGCGGTCATCACCGACTTGGCATTGTTGTTGATGTTGCCGGTCAGACCATAGGAGGCGCGGAGCTTGAGGGCGTCGAGCCATGTGACGTGGCGCAGGAACGGCTCGTTATGGGCGTTCCACGAGCCGCCTACCGACCACAGGGGGCGTCCGCGGAATTTCGGGTCGGTGCCGAAGAGGTCGGTCTTGTCGACGCGGTAGGAACCGAAGACGCTGTAACGCGAGTCGTAGACATAGCTGCCGGTGAAGTAGTAAGAGTAGTAGCGGTGGAGAGTCTCGGAGACGGCAAAATTGGCATATATGCCCATGGGAGGACAGCTTGTGCCGAGGATGCCCATCTGGCCGAAACCTTTTATGAACGCCCAGTCGGCAAAGACGTTCTGGTTGTTCATGGTCTGGTGGTCATAGCCGATGAAGTAGTTGGAGTTGGAATTGCTCTTGGTCTGTCGGTATTCAAATCCGGCCAGGAGGCTGATGTCATGCTTGCCGAAGCTGCGGTTGTAGTCGGTCTGTGCGCGGAAGGTGTAGAAAGTGCTGTGTGAATTGTAGGTCGAGAGCATACCTCCTTCGGGTACGTGATGCACAACCGGGAGCAGTTGCTCTACTGCCTTGGCTACAACCATGTTGCCGTCCTCGTCATAAAAGAAGTCTCCGGTATTTGGGTCGTAGTAGGTATAGTCAGGATATGCGTCGGGGTTATTGTAATAGTCCCAGAAGTCGACTGTGGGATCTATCTCCCAGACTTTTGTCACTCCACCTGTGGTGTGTCGGTTGTAGATGTCGCGTGCGTAGTAGGAGTTTTTGTAACACTCTGTCTCGCTCTGCGACTGTATGTCCTCGTGCTGATACATAACCGAAGCGTTCCATCCTTCGACGGGAATGTGGAAGAGGGCGTGGACATAGGCGCGGATGTTGGTGGATGTCTGTTTGGACGTGTTGAGGCCTATCTCATCGAGCAGATTGAACGAGTGGTCATAGAGCCCGAAGGCGGGGTTGGCGAGCGAGGGGTGGTCGAGCATCACGTCGGCCTCCATGCGTGCGCGGGAGCCGTCGGCGTTATACATCGACTGGTAGGGGTAGAACGAGTTGATGCCGTCATGGCCTCCGACGGCGTTGCGCTTGGAATTGTTGTGGATGACGTTGACCGAGAACGAGAGGTCGAGCCACTTGGCGGCCTTGAGGTCGCCCTTGTAGCGGAACTGCAGCGAGCGCGAGTTTTCCTTCTTCATGCCGAGATTATCGTCAGCGTAGTTGAAGGTGAAGCTCGAGGCGAGAATCTTGCCCTGATTGCGGAGTGAGAGATTGTAGAGCTGGCTCACGCGTGAGCGTTCGGTGGCGTCCTGCCACTCCCGGCGGTAGTTGTTGCGCGACCAGGTGTCGAGCGTGGCATTCATGACATCGGTGTCGAGCTCGCCGAGATAGTTCTGCACAAACATGCGGGTCACGGGCGAGAGACCTTTGCGCTGGTCATAGTCGTTGTAGCGGTTGACGAGAGCATAGAACTGGTCGGGGTCGTTGTCCTTCATGCCGTTCCAGTTGAGCCGTTCGAGCTGTATGGATTGGGCGGCGTCGGCCCATCCGGCCTTGGAGTAGTCGGTCTTGCCGGTGATGGAGAGGTCGGCGTTGAACTCGACCGACAGACGCTCCTTGTCGGCCTGCTTGGTGGTGATTACAATCACGCCGTTGGAGGCGCGTGCGCCGTAGATGGCGGCGGCCGAGGCGTCCTTGAGCACGGTTATCGACTTGATGTCATAGTTGTTGACCGTCTCGATGCCTCCCTCGATGGGCAGACCGTCGACAACTACGAGCGGCGCGGTCGATGCGGTGAATGTGCCGACACCGCGTATCACTATATTGTTCTCGCCCGACTGGTAGGCGTCACGCTTCTTCACGAGGCCGGGAATATTGCCCTCGAGACTCGAGGTGATGTCGGCATTGTGACGCTTGTTGATGTCGTCGCCCGAGATGATGGTGTAGGAGCCGGTGGCGTTTTCGCGCTTGATGTTCTGATAGCCGGTCACCACGATTTCGTCCATAGTGGAGGCATTGGTCTGAAGGGTGACTTTAAGGGCTTTGCCTATATTGTTGGTGGTCAGACGCACGGTCTTGGGATGCATGCCGACATATGAAAACTCCAGCGAGGGGTCGGTGTGGTGGACATGTATGCTGAAATGGCCGTCGATGTCGGCACTGACGCCATAGTGTGTGCCTTTGAGCATTACGGTGGCTCCGGCGAGCGGCTCGCCGGCCTCGTCGACCACGGTGCCCGTCACGAGAGCGTCGTAGGCATAGGATTGTCTGTCGGCCTCGGAGAGCGAGACTGTTGTGCCCACGACCTTGTAGGAGAGGCCGAGTTGCTGGTCTACGGTCGCGTCAAGGAGCTGGTCGAGCGTTGAGTTGCGATAGGTGCCCGAGACGGTGGCCTTGTTGTTTTTTATCAGTTCTTTCTGATAGACGAAGTCATGGCCTGTGACTTTTTTGAGAATCTGGATTGCTGTCTCGGCCGGAGCGTTGTTGAAGGTGGCGTTGTAGGTCTGGGCCAGACCGGCAACGTTGACCGTCATGATCAATGCAAGCAGCCATAGGAGTCTTGGATTCATAGGCGTGGGGGGGTAAATAATGATTGGTTTATGAAAAAAAGGTGATTGTCATGGTAAGTGTAATCGGGTGATCTACAGCCCCGAGATGAGTATCTTGTTGTCGGGAGTGAGGGTGAAGCGTATGCCTCCGCAGTTTTCGAGCACCTGTATGGCCGTGTGGAAGTCGGCATATCGCGGTATGCCGCCCATGAACACCCGCGAGCGCAGTGAGTCGTCGGCAAACTCGTAGCGGAAGTCATACCATCGGCCCAGGTCGCGCATGATGCGCTCGAGAGGCTGGTCGTCAAACACAAACCGTCCGTGACGCCACGAGGTGACGGCGGCAGGGTCGACAACGGCCATGCTCACCCTGTCGGAACTGTGGTCGAGGATGGCCTGGTGGCCTTTGGAGAGGAATATCTCGCCCGAGGGAGCAGTGTCGCGTGCAAGCGATATGGAGCCGGTCTCGAGGGTGGTGTAGGTGGCGTCCTCGTCGGGATAGGCGCGGACGTTGAATGTGGTGCCGTAGACTCGTATCACCTGTCCCTCCGACTCTACGTAGAATGGTCGCGAGGGGTCTTTGCTCACACTGAAATAGGCCTCGCCCGTGACGGCAACGCGCCGCTCGGTGTCGCTGAAGGTGTCGGGATAGCGGAGTGTCGACTCAGAGTTGAGCCACACCACTGTGGAGTCCTCGAGTATCACCTTGAACTCGCCTCCGCGGGGCACTTCGAGACACAGTTGCTGTGGCGGCATATGTTCGGCCGATGCCTTGGGTATGAAGTGGGTGGTGCCGTCACGTCCCGACTCGCCGGCCGAGAGGGCTATGGTCCGTCCGGCCTGGTTGGTGATGGTGGCGCGGGTGGTGCCGGCCGAGATGTCGTCGATGGTCATGTGAGGGGCGGTCACGGCCACCGGGCTGACGTCCTGGGCGGGCGCGTCGAGGCGAGTGTGGCGGCTGAAGTGCCATGCCGAGCCTGCCGCAATGACGAGAATAGCCACAGCGGCGGCTATGTGTGAGGCGCGGCGCATGAGTGTGCGACGACGGCGGGCGGCGATACGCAGCTCCATGTCGCGGGCCGGACGCAGGGGGTCGACCACGCGGCGGGTGTGATGTTCGTCGGTAAGGGCCAAGGGGTCGGCGAGTGAGTCGAGAAACAGGCGGTTGTCCTCGCTCTCGTCGAGCCATTGCCTGAGTCGGCTTGCCTCCTCGGGGGTGATGGTGCCTATGAGATGACGGTAGATGAGCCGGCTTATGTATGATTCGTGATGCATTTTGCGATGTGAGAATGATTCGGTTTTTATTAAGATTACACGCGAGGTGATAAAAGGTATATCAAATTTTTTAATTTTTTTGCCAAAAATTTTACAAAAAGCTCATGAATTGTCTACAAAAGCAGGATAAAACATTAAAAACGTATTTCTCCTTGTTAATGATGTCAAAACTCTATACCTTTGCTGTCTCACTCATGTTGCGGGCAGATGATAGATTACGAGTCATTATATGATAATTTTGTCAAGGGCCGGATGGTGCCGTTTTATACGGTGATGTATCCGGGACTGCTGACGTTTGCGTCGCGTCTGCTCGGCCCGTCGCTCGCATTTATGGCCGAGGATTGCGTGCAGGATGCTGTGATGACCACCTATGAGCATGCCGGAGAGATAGATGATGCGTTTCACTGGCGTTGGTACCTGATGAGGTGTATACGTTACAAGGCGTCCAATCTTGTGCGCCACAAGGGTGTGGCCGATGGCTATGCCCAGGCTCTCGAGGGGGATGATTCGGATGAGGATGCCGGGATGGAGCGCGACATATCCTACGCGCTCATACGCCAGGAGACGCTCGACCGGCTTTTTGCAGCCATTGACCGTCTGCCGCCGCAGTATCGCGAGATTTTCGAACTGAATTTTGAGCAGGGACTGAAAAACAAGGAGATAGCGCGTCTGCTCGACGTGGCTGAGATTACGGTCAAAAAAAGAAAGGCACGGATGCTGGAGATGCTGCGTGGCTGGCTCGGCCCCGAGACAGATATGTTGATAATATTGTATCTGCTAAGCGTGAAGGGCTAAGTAAAGATATATACATAAGACTGATAAGAGACATAAGTAGTGATTGTGTAAAAAAACTTATGAGGGTGTTGTAAAACTTATGATTTAATCAGTTGTGACAAGGAAAGGCCCGTAGGGCTGTGCGAACTTAGGCCATGGCAAGCACCCGCGCAAGCGGTGCGCAGCCATGGTATAAGGACAGATATAAAACGGTGCGCCGCGTAGCGGTGCCACAAAATGCCATGATGGTAATCCGCTGTGACTTAGTGTTTTGATGCGCTTGTATTGTTGTACCGCTACGCGGCACATGCTGTGGATAATTATTCTGTACCATGGCTGCGCACCGCTTACGCGGGTGCTTGCCATGGCCTAAGCTCGCACAGCCCTACGGGCCTTTCCTTGCCCCTGACGGGTACAAATCAGCTACTAATAGACGTTTTGCAACACCCTCTTATGTGCAACAAAAGGCTACATATTATCTGATTTAGGGAGTTCTGCAACACCCTCTTATGTATCTTCCGTATCCTCCGGGGTCAGGAGTGCCGTTTGACGAGCTCGCGCTCGATGTCGGGGAGGGTCACTCCCATCTGTTCGAGCAGTACGAGGTAGTGATACATGAGGTCGGCGGCTTCGTAGATGAAGCGGTCGCGGTTGCCGTCGACAGCTTCGATGGCCGACTCTACGGCTTCCTCGCCCACTTTCTGCGCTATCTTTTTGACTCCTTTGATAAAGAGGCGTGTGGTGTAGGAGTCTTCGGGCATTTCTTCGTGGCGTCGGGCTATGAGTGAGGAGAGCGAGCGTATGAAACCGTCTTCGGCCGGGGTGTCGAAGCATGCCGTGGTGCCGCGGTGACATGTGGGCCCGACGGGACAGGCTTTGATGAGGAGGGTGTCCATGTCGCAGTCGGGATACATCTCCACGACGCGCAGGTGGTGGCCTGAGGTCTCGCCTTTGGTCCAGAGTGTCTGACGGGTGCGCGAGTAGAAGGTGACAAGTCCGCAGTCGACGGTTTTGTCAAAGGCTTCGCGGTTCATATAGCCGAGCATGAGCACTCGCAGTGTGGTGGCGTCCTGCACTATGACGGGCAGGAGACGGTCGGCACATTTATCAAGATTGAAGTCGGAGAAAAACATCTTTAATCAATTAGCAATTAGTAATTAGCAATTAGTAATTTTGGGGAAGCTATTCACTAAACTCTAAACTCTAAACTTTAAACGTTATATTGCTCTCACTTGGATATTGCGGGCGGCGAGGCGGGCTTTGAGGTCGCGGATAGAGATTTCGCCGTAGTGGAATATGCTGGCGGCAAGTGCGGCGTCGGCCCCGCCGAGCGTTAGCACATCGGCTATGTCGTCGGGACTGCCGGCTCCTCCCGAGGCTATGACGGGGATGGAGAGCGATGAGGTGAGCCGACGGTAGAGGTCGCAGGGGTAGCCCGAGCGGGTGCCGTCGTGATCCATGGAGGTGAAGAGTATCTCGCCGGCTCCGCGCTCCTGCGCTTCCTTGGCCCAGGGAAGCAGGAGTCGGTCGGTGAGGCGCGTGCCTCCGTGGGTGGTGACATGCCACTCTCCGTCGGCTCCGCTGCGGGCGTCGATGGCTACGACCACAAACTGGCTGCCGTAGCGTCGGGCTATGTCGCTGATGAGCTGCGGGTCGCGCACGGCGGCACTGTTGATGGATATTTTGTCGGCTCCGGCGTCGAGCAAGGCTGCCGCGTCGTCGAGCGAGGAGATGCCTCCGCCTACGGTGAAGGGGATGTTGACACGGTCGGCTACGCGGCTTACGAGGCGGGTGAAGGTGCCGCGCCCTTCGCGGGTGGCCGAGATGTCGAGATACACGAGTTCGTCGGCACCCTCAAGGGCGTAACGTTCTCCGAGAGCCACGGGGTCGCCGACATCGGCGAGGCCTTCAAAGTTGATGCCTTTGACGGTGCGGCCGTCCTTGACATCCAGACAGGGTATGATGCGCTTGGTTAACAATGTCGTGGGGGGATGTTTGTGGGATGAGAGATTATCGGGTGGTAAATTCCTCCTGGAGTTGCTGCATTTCTCCGAGAGTGATGTGGCCTTCGTAGAGGGCTTTGCCCACGATTACGCGTGGCAGGCCGAGCTCCAGACAGCGGCGTATGTCGGCCGTAGAGGATATGCCGCCCGAGACGGTGAAGATGATGTCGGGATGGGTGGCGCGCAGGGTGGTGTAAAGGTCAAAGTTGGGGCCTTGCAGCATGCCGTCGCGCGAGATGTCGGTGACAATGACCTGATTGAGCCCGAGGGGACGGAAGCGGTTGATGAGTTCGTCGGCGGTGAGTTCTTCGTCGGCGGTCCAGCCGCTTACCGCGACTTTGCCGTCGCGCAGGTCGGCTCCGAGCACCATGGTGTCAGGGCCGTATTCACACAGCCAGTGGTTGAAGAGCAGGGGCTGTCGGGCGGCCACACTTCCGATTACGGCCCATGTGGCACCGGCGTTGAAGAGGTCGCGCAGGTCGGAGTCGGTCTTGAGGCCTCCGCCCCATTCGATGGAGGCACCGTTTACGGCAGCCATTTTTTCGAGAGTGTTGAGGGCGGTCGGATGGCCTTGACGTGCGCCCGAGAGGTCGACCGCGTGGATGCGGCCGAAGCCTGAGTCGACCATGCGTTTCACCATGTCGACTGGCGAGGCGTCATAGGTGGTCTGTGTGGCGTAATCGCCTTTGGTGAGACGGACACATTTGCCGTCAATTATATCAATAGCTGGAAGAAGCATCTGGAGGGAATTAACAATTAGTAATTAGCAATTAGTAATTAGTAATTTGAGGCATGCCGGGGGTCGGCGGGGGTATCTGTCGTTAAGCTCTATTCGTTAAGCTCTATTCACTAAACTCTAAACTTTAAGCTCTAAACTCGATAGCTACAGTTTAAGAAAATTACAGAGTATCTGTTCGCCTATGTCTCCGCTCTTTTCGGGGTGGAACTGGGTGCCGTAGAAGTTTTCATATTTCAGAGCTGCACTAAACATCCGTCCTTCGCTACCGAATCGTGTTGTGGCGATGGTGTCGGGGCAGAGGTTGGCGTAGTAGGAGTGGACATAGTAGACGAAGGCCCCCGAGGGTATGCCTTTGAAGAGTCCTTTCTCGAGGTTATGTATAGAGTTCCATCCCATGTGGGGCACTTTGTCGTCGGGCCCGGGGATGAAACGTCTCACATGGGCGTCGAAAATGCCGAGGCCTTGGGCATCGCCTTCCTCGGTGTCGCGACACATCATCTGCATGCCCACACATATGCCGAGCACGGGGTGACGCAGGTCGCGTATCACTGTGTCGAGCCCTGTGGCGCGCAGACGGGCCAGTGCTTCGCCGCAGTGGCCTACTCCGGGCAGAAGCACGCGGTCGGCCTGTCGGATGAGTCGAGGATCGGCTGTGAGGGTCCATTCGGCTCCGATGCGGGAGAGGGCGTTGCCTACGGAGCGGAGGTTGCCGGTGGAATAGTCAATTATAGCAATCATATCTTAGTCGGGCTTCGCCCGAAGGTTATTAGTTGGCCTACGGCCAAAGGTTATGAGGTTATAAGGTTATAAGGTTATGAGGTTATAAGGTTAACTTGCAGGATATTATTGGGCGGGAGGGTCGGATAAGGTCTGGATGAGGTTGATAAGTGGAGGCCGGACGGTTTAACCTTATAACCCCATAACCTTTGCCCGAAGGGCAAGTAATAACCTCATAACCTTTGGCCGTAGGCCAAGTAGTTAAATTATTCCTTTGGAGGAGGGGAGGGAGTGGGTGAAGGGGTCGCGGCGTATGGCGGCGCGGAGGGCGCGGGCGGTGGCCTTGAAGACGCCTTCGATGATGTGGTGGCAGTTGTCGCCGCCGGCCGAGATGTGCAGATTGGCCCGCAGTGACGAGGCGAGCGACTGGAAGAAGTGGGGATACATCTCGGTGGGCGTGTCGCCTACATATTCGCGGTCAAGGGTGACGTCCCATTTGAAATCGATACGTCCCCCGAGGTCGATGAGCACCATGGCCCGGCTCTCGTCCATCGGCAGCACGAAGCCGTAGCGTTCGATGCCGCGTTTGTCGCCAAGTGCCGAGCGCAGGGCGTCGCCGAGCGCGATGGCCACATCCTCCATGGTGTGATGCTCGTCCACCTCGAGGTCGCCGCGACACAGTATGTCGAGAGCAAACCCGCCGTGATGGGGGAGCTGGGAGAGCATGTGGTCAAAAAATTTCAATCCGGTGTCGATGACCGATGCCGAGGGGTCGCCGTCGAGGTCGATGTGTATCTCGATGTCGGTCTCGGAGGTGTGACGCTCTACGGTGGCCGTGCGAGGCGTGAGGGCCTGAGACTCCTGACGGGGCATCCCGCAGTAGTCGGCCAGTGCTTCGAGCAGACGGCGGTTTTCGGCCGGAGTGCCTATGGTGATGCGCAGAGTGCCGGCACAATGGGCCACGCGGGTGCGGTTGCGCACGAGCACACCCTTTGACACCAGACTGTCATAGAGCCGGTCGGCATCGTCGACCTTGACCAGCAGAAAGTTGGCGTCGGAGTGATAGACGCGCTCCACACAGGGATATTTGGCCAGCTCCGCGGCCAAGCGTTCGCGTTCGCTCTTTATAATTTCGACCTGCGGGGTGATGTCGCGGCCGAGCTGGCGGAGGATTTCGCGTTGGGTGGGACCGTTGAGGTTGTAGGGATATTTGACGTTGGCAAATATGGCGGCTATGCGCGGGTCGGCAAAAGCCATGCCCACGCGCAGGTTGGCGAGGCCCCAGGCCTTGGAGAATGTCTGGAGCACTATGATGTTGGGGTGAGAGGCGATGAGCGGTATCACCGAAGGGAAGGGCGAGAAGTCGACATAAGCCTCGTCGACAGCCACTATGCCGTCAAAACTGTCGGCCAGCCGCAGGATGTCGGCGGGAGGTACGGCAAGACCGGTGGGGTTGTTGGGCGAGCATACCCATATCACTTTGGTGTGGGAGTCGACGGCCGCAAGGGCGGCGTCGACCGGAAAGGCATAGCCGTCGGCGGGGGCGACTTCGCGATATTCCACATTGTTGATGGCGGCCGCTACTGAGTAGACTCCGTAGGTTGGCGACATGGCTATGACATTGTCGGCGGCCGGACGGCAGAATATGCGGTAGATTAGGTCGATGGCTTCGTCACTGCCGGCTCCGCCGATAAATACTGTGTCGGCCGTGGTGCCTTTGACGGCAGCCACGCGCTGCTTCAACTCGTGATGGCGAGGGTCGGGATAGCGGTTGAAACCTGTGTGAAACGGTGACTCGTTGGCGTCGATAAAGACGCTGATGTCGCCTCCCTTAAACTCGTCGCGCGCGGTGGAGTAGGGGCTGAGGGCAAGTATGTTGGGCCGGACGTATTTGAGCGGATTCATTTCGGTTAATTAGTAATTGGCAATTAGTAATTAGTAATTTAGTAATTAGCAATTGCTGTTTTGTGTTCTGATAGTGACGGCTGCGGCGTGGGCGTCGAGGCCTTCGGCGCGGGCCATGGCGGTGATTACCGGTGCGAGGGAGGCAAGTCCCTCGGGGGTGAGTTGCTGATAGGTAATCTTGCGCATGTAACTGTCGATGTTGACGCCGCTCATCGAGCGGGCCCACGCTCCCGTGGGGAGTGTGTGGTTGGTGCCGGAAGCATAGTCGCCCGCGCTCTCGGGGGAGTAGTTGCCGACAAACACGCTGCCGGCGGCCGTGATGGCATCGGCTATCTCCCAGGGAGAACGCATGGAGATAATAAGATGTTCGGCCGCATAGAGATTGGCAAACTCTGTCATCTCCCGGCGCGAACTGAGCGTGATGATGCGGCTGTGGGCAAGCGAGCCTTCCACCGAGTCGCGTCGCGAGAGCTGTGCGGCCTGACGCTCCACCTCGGCGGCGATGGCCTGAGCCAGTTCGGGCGAGTCACACACGGTCATGGCCTGGCTGTCGGGGCCGTGTTCGGCCTGCGAAAGCATGTCGGCCGCCACATAGGCGGGCACTGCTGTCGAGTCGGCCATGATCATCACTTCGCTCGGACCGGCCGGCATGTCGATGGCGGTCACGGACGATACGAGCTGCTTGGCTTTGGTGACAAATCGGTTGCCCGGGCCGAATATCTTGTCGACGCGGGCTATGCTCTGAGTGCCGTAGGCCATGGCCGCGATGGCTTGTGCGCCCCCCACCTTATAGATACGGTTCACTCCTGCCACACGGGCTGCGTAGAGTATCTCGGGGGCTATCGGACGGGAGCCGGAGGCGGGTGTGCACATTATGATGTCGGGACATCCTGCCAGACGTGCGGGCAGAGCCAGCATGAGCACTGTCGAGAAGAGCGGAGCGCGTCCGCCGGGTATGTAGAGGCCTACACGTTGCAGAGGCACCGCACGTTGCAGACACCGCACGCCGGGTGTGGTCTCGACCTCGATGGGGTGGGGGAGCTGGGCGCGGTGAAATGTCTCGATATTGCGGGCCGCGGCCTCGATGGCCCGGGCCACTTCCGGACTTACGCGCGAGATGCCCTCGGCCATCTCTTCGTCGGAGACTTCGAGCGATGAGAGTTCTGCGCCGTCAAAGCGTGAGGCGTAGTCGCGCAGAGCGTCATCGCCGCTGTTGCGCACTCCGGCCACTATCTGTTCGACGGCGGCTGTCACCTGCGGGTCATCGGCAGGTATATTGCGGGCAGTGAGTGAGTCCCACTCGCTGCGTGAGGGAGATTTTATTATTTTCATTAATTAGCAACAATCAATATTCAATTAGCAATTAGTAATTAGCAATTAGTAATTAGTAATTAGCAATTAGCAATTAGAAATTAGTAATTCTTGGCAAGCCAATCTTGACTCTTTTAACTACAAGAATTGACTCTTTTAACTACAAGAATTAACTCCTTTAACTCTTTAGACTCCTTTAACTACAAGAATCACCTTATGATATTCTCGAGGTTGAGGATGAGGATGTCTTCGGCACCGATGTTTTTGAGAAGTTCGATTTTCTCCCAGAGTTCCGACTCGGGTATCACCACATGGAGCGAGCACCAGTCGGGCTGTGTCAGCGGGAGCAGAGTGGGGCTTTTCATGCCCGGGAGTATCTTGACGGCCTCGTCGACGGCTGTGCGCGGCAGATTCATGAGCACATATTTCATGTCGCGGCTGTCAAGTATGGAACGCAGGCGAAATTTCAGTTTGTCAATTTCGGCCAGCTTCTCCTCGGGGAGCGAGGGGGTGGCTATGAGCACCGCTTCGGAGAAAAACACCTGCTCCACCTCGCGCAGACCGTTCTGTATGAGTGTTCCGCCCGACGACACGATGTCAAATATCGCGTCGGCCATGCCTACTGTCGGGGCTATC
Organism: Duncaniella muricolitica; assembly: GCF_910574735.1. Taxonomy (NCBI): domain Bacteria; kingdom Pseudomonadati; phylum Bacteroidota; class Bacteroidia; order Bacteroidales; family Muribaculaceae; genus Duncaniella; species Duncaniella muricolitica. The sequence continues at coordinate 17,951 of NZ_CAJTCF010000069.1, forward strand.
TCCACCGAGCCGGCTATCTCGTGGATTTCGGCCGAGATATTGTTGTCGGCAAAATATTTGGCCAGGATGTGGGGGTAGGATGTTGCCACACGGCGTCCGTTGAGCCACGTGGCGTCGGTGTATTCTGTCTCGCGGGGCACCGCTATGGATATGCGGCACGCTCCGAAGCCGAGGCTCATCACCTCGTCGACTTTCTCGCCCTTCTCGGCCACTTCGTTGAGACCTACGATGCCTATGTCGGCCACACCCATGGCCACGGCCTGGGGTATGTCGTCGTCGCGCAGATAGAGTATCTCCATGGGGAAACCCTTGGCTTTCGATATGAGTTTGCGGCTGCCTGAGGCGGCACTGATGCCGGCGTCGGCCAGAAGTGACATGCTTTCTTCATTAAGTCGGCCTTTGGCCTGAATTGCTATTTTTAGCATTTTGTAACCTATTTGGAATAATTAGACTGCAAATATAAACAAAAAATCCCCTATTTCCCTATGAATTGATAGGGAAATAAAGGGATTTAGAGGAAAATGGTGTTGTTTTGATGCAGCCCTCGTGGGGCTGCGTCATGAAAGAGTAGATGTGTGGGTCGGGATTTACTCCTTATTCGCCGTCTTCCTCTTTCATGTTATGGAATACGTTCTGCACGTCCTCGTCGTCTTCAAACTTTTCGAGAAGTTTTTCGAGGGTCACGCGCTGCTCGGCGGTCACTTCCTTGAGGTCGGTGGGGATGCGCTCAAACTCCGACGAAATAATCTCGAAGCCGTTCTCCTCAAGATATTTCTGGATGTTGGAATACTCCTCAAACGCACCGTAGAGCACTACCTGCTCGTCGCCTGTCTCGTCGTCTACGATATCCTCGAGTTCGTCTACGCCATAGTCGATGAGCTCCAGCTCGAGGTCTTCGAGCGAAACACCCTCTTTGGGCTTGATTTTAAATACGCTCTTGTGGTCAAACATGAACGAGAGCGAACCCTGTGTGCCCAGCGAGCCGCCGTGCTTGGTGAAGTAGGAGCGCACGTTGGCCACGGTGCGGGTGTTGTTGTCGGTAGCGGCTTCGACCACGATGGCGATGCCGAAGGGGCCGTATCCCTCATATACAATCTCCTTGTAGTCGCTGGCGTCCTTGTCGGTAGCCTTCTTGATGGCGCGTTCTACGGTGTCCTTGGGCATATTGGCTGCCTTGGCGTTCTGCATGAGAGCGCGCAGACGGGGGTTGGTGGAGGGGTCGGGACCGCCGGCCTTGGCGGCGATAGTGATTTCTTTGCCTATACGGGTAAAGGTGCGGGACATGTTGCCCCAGCGTTTGAGCTTGCGTGCTTTGCGGTATTCAAATGCTCTTCCCATTGTGTTGTATATTTATCTAAACTTTTTAAACTCTAAACTGTAAACTCTATAATCAGCGGAGCTCCGCTCCGAGCTGCTTGGTGAGATTGGCGATGACCTTGTTCATCACAGCCTCGATCTGCTTGTCCTGGAGAGTCTTCTCGTCGTCCTGGAGCGTAAGGGTGATGGCATATGACTTCTTGCCTTCGGGCAGCTTGTCGCCCTCGTAGACGTCAAAGAGGGTCACGTCTCTGAGCAGCTTGCGCTCGCTTGAGCGCACTACGGTCTCGACGCGCTCCATGGTCACGCTCTTGTCGAGCAGCAGAGCGAGGTCACGCTTCACGGCCTGGGTCTTGGGCAGGGGCTTGAAGGTGACTTTGCGCTTGATGGCAAGACCGGTGAGTGTGTCCCAGTCGAGTTCGGCATACATCACAGCCTGCTTGATGTCAGTCATGTGGAGCAGCTTCTTGGCAAGGATACCGAGCGAGCCTATGTGCTTGCCCGAGCGGGTGGCGATGTCGAGTCCGGCGGCATAAAGCTCCGAGGTTGACTGTGAGGTCTTGATTTCGGCGTTGGTGATGCCGAGACGGCCGAGGATATTGGCCACTACGGCCTTGAGGTCATAGACGGTGACCTCGGCGGCGGGACGTGCCCACGAGGCCGGGCGCAGCATGCCTGTCATCCACAGGGCCAGGCGTGAGCCCTGACGGTAGGGGGCGAGCACAGCCTCGGCGTTGCCGGCGGCTTCGGCGTTGTAGGTGTAGACGTTGCCAAACTCATACATGAGCAGGTCGCTCTCGCGGCGGTTGATGTTATGGGCCAGCGATTCGAGTCCGCCGAAGAGGAGTGTCTGGCGCATCACGTTGAGGTCGTTGCTCAGAGGATTGAGCAGCTTGACACACTTTGACGCGGGCATCTGCTCGAGTTCGGCATAATAAGCCTCGCGGGTGAGCGAGTTGTTGAGTATCTCGTTGAAGCCTTCGCCGCACAGTTGTTCGCTGACGAGGTTGCGCAGGCGCGACTCCTGGTCGGCACGGCTCTTGTAGGAGAGGGCCGAGTGTACGGTGTCGGATATCTCTATATTGTTGTAGCCATAGATGCGGAGCATGTCCTCGACCACGTCGCAGGGGCGTGTCACGTCCACGCGATAGGTGGGCACGTTGACTGTCACCTGCTTGTCGTCGATGTCGACGGTCTCCATCTCGAGGCTGCGGAGTATCGAAGTGATGGTGTCGGAGGGTATCTGTTTGCCCACGAGGCGTGTGGCGTAGTCAAAGTCGAGAGTCACGCGCGCCGGATTGATTTTCACCGGATAGAGGTCTGTTTCCGGACCGGTCACAGTGCCGCCGGCAAGCTCCTTGACCATCAGGGCGGCAAGATGGAGCACATAGCGGCAGTTGTTGGGGTCGACACCGCGCTCGAAGCGGAACGACGAGTCGGTGTTCAGGCCGTGGCGGCGTGCAGTCTTGCGTACGGAGGTGGGGTTGAAATACGCGCTCTCGAGAAATACCGAGGTGGTCTGCTCGGTCACGCCCGAGTCGAGTCCGCCAAACACGCCGGCTATGCACATGGGCTCGCGTGTGTTGCATATCATGAGGTCGCGGGCGTCGAGGGTGTGTTCCACTCCGTCGAGTGTGACGAATTTCTCGCCCTGGGTGGCGTTCTTGACGATCACTTCACCGCCGGCGATTTTGTCCACGTCAAAGCAGTGCAGTGGCTGACCCATAGCGTGGAGCAGATAGTTGGTGATGTCGACGATGTTGTTGATGGGGCGCACACCTATGGTGGAGAGTGCGTCCTTGAGCCATTTGGGTGATTCCTTTACAGTGACGCCCTTCACGGTCACGCCGCAGTAGCGCGGACACGCGTCGGTGTTGTCGACTCTAACTGTCACCCCCCCCTGCTGGGCCTCGATGGCAAAGCCTTCGACCGACGGACGGGTGAGGGGCGAGGCTTCGGCGTGACATGCGAGCCAGGCCGAGAGGTCGCGGGCCACTCCGTAGTGTGAGGCTGCGTCGATACGGTTGGGGGTGAGGTCTACTTCGAGCACATAGTCCGAGGTGAGACCGTAATATTCTGCCGCGGGGGTGCCGGCCTTGACATCCTCGTCGGTGATGACGATGATGCCGTCGTGTGACGAGCCGACGCCTATCTCGTCCTCGGCACATATCATGCCAAACGACTCGACGCCGCGTATCTTGGATTTCTTTATCTGAAATTCCTCCCCTTCGGGGCCGTAGAGTGTGGTGCCTACGGTGGCCACGACCACAGTCTGGCCGGCGGCTACGTTGGGCGCGCCACACACTATCTGGGTGGGCTGGCCGTCACCGAGGTCTACGGTAGTGATGTGGAGATGGTCGCTGTTGGGGTGCTCCTCACATGTGAGCACTTTGCCGATGACGATGCCGCGGAGGCCGCCGCGTATCGACTCGACCTCTTCGACTCCGCCGGTCTCAAGGCCGATGGAGGTGAGGGCGGCTGCCAGTTCGTCGGGCGTGAGGGAGAAATCAAGGTATTTTTTAAGCCAGTTGTATGAAATATTCATAAAAGGATTCTTTTTCAGTCGGCAAAGTTAAGAAATTTCGGTCAAATCCCCTATATTCAGTCATTAAAAAACATCGGGCCTTTTTCCCGCTCTCCTCCCCCGCCAACAATTGAGGCGGTCGGGGTGTTGTACATAGTGAGTCTTGTAATTAAAACTTGTTATTTTTCACTCGAAAATTGGTCTCATGCTCGCCAATCGGTCAGAGCTGTTTTTTTCATCGGAAATAATCATTATATTTGCTAAAAAACATCCATTGCGTTATGAAAATATATTGTGTAAACCTTCAGGAATATATCCCCTTTACGGGCGGAGAGACTCTTCAGAGTGTCGTGGCGCGTCTTGACGGGCGGCTCGGCTTCTCTCCCGTGTGCGCGCGCGTAAATAATAAGGAGGAAGGGCTTTCGTTTCCCCTCTATGCTCCCAAGCAGGTCGAGTTTGTGCCTGTGAGCGACCCAGCCGGACAGCGGTGCTACATACGTTCGCTCTGCATGGTGCTCTACCGTGCTGTCGAGAGAGTCGTGCCGGGAGCGCGTCTTGAGATATGCAATGCCGTGTCGGGCGGATACTACGTGCGCATCACGGGTTCGTCGCCCGAGATTGCCGACCGTGTCGGACTCGCCTCGCGCATCTCCTCCGGCATGGAAGCCATCATCCGTGCCGATATGCCCATAGAGCGTAAGGAGAAACCTACCGCCGAGGTCATAGAGATATTTCGTGCGCAGGGACTCGATGCCAAGGTGGCCCTCCTCGAGTCGCTCCATGAGCTTTATACTATATATTACCGCCTCGACGGACTGGCCGACACCACGCTGTCGCCCCTGGTGCCGCACACCGGCATGCTCGGGGCCTACGGCTTCGTCCCCTATGAGGAGGGCTACCTGTTGCTCGGATGCAATCCGTCCGACCCCTCCGTCATGGCCGCCATTAACGAGCAGCCCAAGCTCTTCCGCGCCTTCAAGGCCTATCAGGAGTTCAACCGCATCATCGGCATCAGCAATGCCGGGTCGCTCAACAGGGCTGTCGAGTCGGGCGAGTCGGGCATGATGATCAATGTGGCCGAAGCTCTCCACACCAAGCATATCCGTGCCATCGCTCAGGCCATCACCGACCGTCATCGCGAAGGCGGAGCGAGGGTGGTGCTCATCGCCGGGCCCTCCTCCTCGGGCAAGACCACCTTTACCAAGCGTCTCGGCATAGAGCTCCTGACCAATCTGCTGCGCCCCGTGATGATTTCGCTTGACGATTATTTCGTCGACCGCCACCTCACGCCGCGCGACGAGACCGGCGACTATGATTACGAGTCGCTCCACGCGCTCGACCTCGAGCTCTTCAACTCCCACCTCTGCACGCTTATCAGCGGTGGCGAGGTCGAACTGCCCACCTATAACTTCGAGAAAGGCACCCGTGAATATCGCGGACGCCGCATCTCGCTCCCCGACGACTCCGTGCTGCTCATCGAGGGCATCCACGGCCTCAATCCCGAGCTGACACTTGCCGTGGCCGACGAGATGAAATATCGCGTATATGTCTCCGCACTCTCCACTATCTCCATCGACGACCACAATTGGGTGTCGACTACCGACAACCGTCTTCTGCGTCGCATCATCCGCGATTACAAATATCGCGGCACCTCGGCTCTATCCACCATCCGACGCTGGCCGAGCGTAAGGCGCGGTGAGGAGAGATGGATATTCCCCTATCAGGAAAACGCCGACTCCATATTCAACTCCTCCTTCATCTTCGAACTTGGAGTGATGCGCGACGAGGCCGAGCGCGTATTGCGCTCCGTGCCGCGCGACGTCCCCGAGTATGCCCAGGCTCACCGCCTGCGTCATTTCCTCGGATATTTTGCCTCCGTGTCGTCGCGTCTCATCCCGCCGACATCGCTCATGAGAGAGTTTCTCGGGGGCTCATCGTTTAAATATTGACCTGACAGCCCTAAGGGCCTGCAATCAGAAAAAGCGCGTTTTTTCGAAAAAACGCGCTTTTTCTGTCAAAATGCTGATTTTGCTGATTGACAGAGATATACAAAAATAGGGCTAAAATTGTTCACCCGAAAAGTGTTAAATTAGTGTTAAAATAGTGCGAAAAACTTGCATGGAATCAAAAAAAAGCTCTACCTTTGCAGAGCTTTTCCGAAAGAGATACGGCAAAGCTGAGAACATTGAAAAGAATTGCAACGATAGAAGTAGTACAAGAGACGAGCCTATCGGTCTTGAATGAAGGTCGATATGGAAATAAAAGTTCTCTGTCAATTTTCCACCCAAGGAAAAAACAACGATACGAAAGATCCGGCGTTTACGAGACAATCGAGTCCGCTGGGCATCACGCCCGCAAGGGAAGTGAGGGATACCTTCTCCGCGAAAGCAACAACAAATGAAACTTTTGTTTGTCGCATTTTGATTTTTGAAAGAAAAGAAAAATAGATAAACAACAACGGAGAGTTTGATCCTGGCTCAGGATGAACGCTAGC
>NZ_CAJTCF010000070.1:0-22054 GCF_910574735.1 Duncaniella muricolitica
TATTCAATAGTTTTGAATACCATAAAGTTACAAAACTTTATGGACATAAAAAAGCCTCAGCTTGTGAAAGTTGAGGCTTTTGCTATTTTTTTTGAGAAATAGTTCTGCAACAACCTCGAGATGCATACGGAATTAAGGATGTGTAAAGGTGATGTCTGAAAGACATCTTGTTACCTGTGCTGAGGATGGAGGCGTAATTATCGGAAGATATATGGCGGGATGGAGAGGTATATGTCGGAACGGACATATCGGTAACCGTCTCTGAGACCTCGGAGATATGCCCTGATCGGTGTTGTGGAGAATGTCACAGCCGAGAAGGCCAGCATCACGGGTGTCAGCCACATATATTTAAGCACACCCCCGAAGAGAGCCCCGGAGGCTCCGCGGCGGTGATTGCCATGAGGCTTGTAACACATGCGCCACCAGGTGATAAACATGGCTTTGGCGCGTATGTACAGCCGTTGCGGGTCGTTGCGATATCGGTCAGACGATGTGCGCGAGTCAAGATTGGTCACTTCGGCGCGGAAGTCTATGCCTGCTTTCATCCCGTTGGCTGTGGCCTTGTAGGAGAGCAGCGCGTCCTCGCCATAAGCATATCCCAACGTGTCAATCCATTTCTCGTCCTCGGCATGAAGCCTGAGAAAAGACTCTCTGCGCCAGAGCATGAGCGGACCGCAGCATGTGTCGGAGCTGTAATACTGCCGTCGCGGACGCGCTATGTAGGAGAATGCACCGTCACGCCTGAGTCGGAAAGCCTTGTCATGTCGGTAGTGTGGCATGACCAGTGAGCTCACGGCCGCGGTCAGCCGGGCGGTTACGGGCAGCAGATGATTCTGAAACACATCGGCCCCAAGCAGGTCGGTGTGTTCCGTGTCGGCGGTCGCGAGCAGCCGTGAGGCGGTAGCCGGAGCGAGCACAAGGTCATCGTCGAGCATGAGGATGTAGTCGGAAGTCAGTTCGGTGTAGGGTAAGGCCCGCTGGCTCATCATGCCCTTGTCGGTATACACATACTGCTCATATCCGACCCTCCATGACGGTATCGCGTAGTTGCGGGCGATGTATACGACCACCTTTTCGGGCAGGATTGTCTGGGAGAATACTCCTTGGAGCACTTTCCTGAGAGAGTCGGGCGATAGAGCCAGTGTGCGTATGGCCACCGAATAGGTCACAGTTGTCTTACCTTGTGTCGGATATATCCGGCGAGCATCCATCCGGGGATGGCGGCCATAAGGGTGAGCACTTTTCTCGGGGAGCTGCCCAGCCAGTCTTTATCGCCGGCGAGGATACAGCTCGATACATAATGGACGGCACAGCGCAGATTATTGTTCCACGTGGAGCGTCGGAGTGTCATTTCCAGCCGGCGCAGCTTGGCAAAGCTGCGGGGCGAGTCGACATACTGGCGGTAGATGTTTTCCGACATGCTGTCGGCCCCCAGTTGATAGTCCACGATGCACAGACATTCGTTGACCGCGATAAACGGATAATTGTCCGCCACCTGGAGCAGCATGTAGACGGGATTGAAATTCTTCTCGCCCGCATAGCCCGTCATCGGAGCCACGGAGCGCATCAGTTCGGTGCGGGTCACCACTTTGGAGTCGCCGCGATGGATATTGCGGGTATACAGGTCGAGAAAATACACCTCTCCGAGTCTCTCGGGAAACCGTCCTCCGATGGGCTGCATGGAGTCGAGGTAACAGTCGAGTCCGATGAGTCCGGCCAGGCGGTCGGAACCTTTTTCGCGCCATGTGCTGACGATGATTTCCACGGCGTCGTCGGGCATGAAGTCGTCAGAGTCGATGCATACACACAGCTCGGTGGCGATGTTGGCATAGGCCACGTTGTAGCCGGTGTAGAGACCGCCGTTTTCCTTATAAATGTATCTGACGGGTATGCGTCCCTCGGCGATGAAGCTCTCGACAAGCTGACGTGTGAAGTCGGTGGACCCGTCGTCGATGACGAGCCACTCGAAATCCTGACACGACTGCGTGACAAGGCTCTCATAGAGACGGCGCAGCAGATGGGCGCGGTTGTATGTCGGAGTGAAAACAGTGAGTGTCTTCATGAATGTCGTTTTTTTGTTTAGGCTCATTCGGGTGAATACCAATTAATTACCCCCCCCAATATAATGTGTCCATTATAAACGTGAACGAGAAATACAGCAGCAGCGTCAGGCCGGCCACATGGTTCTGGTTGCGCCAGGCCTTCATGTTGCAGAGGGGATAGGATATGACCACAGGATAGAGAAACCATGAGAGATAGGCGAAGCGGTTGGAATACTCGGCGCGTATGACCAGCACCCAGAAGGCGTTGCACAATATGTAGGTCACCGAGATGATGTTAAACCATCCGTCGCGTTTCTTTCTCAGTATATTCACCAGCCATGTAAGGGCTATGGGGACGGCACTGTAGGCGAGAAAGTCCCAGCGGAATCCCGTGGCCGAGAACATGTCGCGGTGGTCGGCCAGATCGCCCGAGGTGTAGGTGGACATGCGGTCGTCATAGCCGAACGAGGCGAAAAAGTTCATGAACAGGTCTCCGCCATATAGCGACAGCACTATGCACAGCAGCCAGAAATATATGGCGTAGCGAGGCTCGCGGATGAGCTTCCATGCCACAAGGGCCGCGACTATGGGGAGCAGCACCGAGCGGTGGACTCCGATGGCGAGAAAAGCTATGAGTGCGGCCACGCTCCATCGGTCGTCCATGAAAAATGCCAGGGCAAGGAGTATCATGTGACACGCCAGACCGTTGCGCAGACCGTTGACGCTGAATGAGTAATACATCAGCGACGAAATGAGAAACAGAAATCCCAGATAGGGCCGCGTAGGGAGTATCTTTTTCATGGCCCAAGTGGCCGTCATGACATATCCGACAGCTACGATGAGGAAAAATGACGAGACATCGAGCGAGCATTGTATGCAGACGATCATCATCAGTTGCCACAGCCATTCCGAGCCAAACACGGCGGTCGACAGCGACAGGTCGTTAGCGGCCATGAGTTCATAGGTGCGGGCATAGTTGACCGAGTCGCCATAGCCCATGCCGATAGCGTCGGTGGGACGGGTGCCTATCCACAGGGCCAGGAGTATGCTCAGCAGCAGCGACCACAGGTAGTCGCCCTTGTTTTTCTCGCCCACGGCCAGTGTGTCGCCGCCGGTGTTCATGAGCATGAGCGAGTAGGGCACCACCAGCACGGCGGTGACTATGAGAAATATATGTAGGGTAATAGGTGGCATTGTCCTGAAAAAATGTCGGGCCGGATAAGATATAAACGGAGATATATGCGATATATGATATTGAGCACCCTCTTAAAGCCGCAGTAGTTTCTTTAACCGCAACGACAGCGATGTGCCTATGACGCGGTGGAGGAGACGGGTGAGGCGTATGCGGGCGGGGCCGTAGTCGTCACACCACGTCTTGTCATAGCGGTGTATGCTGCGGGTGTTGTCCGTAAGGGTCAGTCGGCCTGTGGCGTCGTCGAGAGGATTGAAATAATCGTGAGGATATATGGTGACTCCGGCCACTGTCTGCATGGTGTCTTCAAGCCTGAGGCCGTGGCCGAGGAGCAGGTCGGTGACATGCCTGACCACCGTGCCCGGCAGCGGATGTCCGTCTGTGCCGAGATAGGGCATGGACGCGTAGCGGTCGAGGATTTCGCGATAGAGCGGCAGCCCGGCGGGCGCGCCTATGCCGAGTCCCGAGTTTACGCCGACACCGACAGGGCTTTGTTCCCAGCCCATGAACGCGCCGCGGGCTATGATGTCGTCAAACGGGGCTATTACCTCGACATCGGTGTCGAAATACACGCCCCCTTCGCGATAGAGGATGTCAAACCGCGCATAGTCGCTCACAAAGGCCCATTTGCCCCGTGAGGCGGCCTGGCGGGTGTAGAGTATGGCGTTGAGGTCATAGTTTGACTCGTTCCACTCCTTGATTTCCCATCCCGGGAAGTGTCTGCGCCACGACTCTATGCATCTGCGCGCACTCCCGGGCAGCGGATTCCCGCCAAACCAGCAGTAATGTATGGTGTTGTTGTCAAATGACATTATTTCAACGAGAGTCTAAGGCGAAATTTCCGCTCAGGGGCTGTGTGGCTGACGGTGTATTTGCTCAAAGGGAGACGAGACAGGGCTGAGACCGTCATATAAGATATTATTATGGTGATTATGGCTGAGACAGGTATGCTGACGGCCGGATGCAAGGCCAACCTTATTGTCTGGGGCCATAAAAGCTCGGAAATGACAAAATTATGTATCAGATATATGCCGAACGAATGATTGGCGAAATTATAGAATATCTTTCCTGTCCTTTCAGAGACGGAAATACTTTTGATAAGAAGAAAATAGGTCGACGCCATCAGCGCGGTGCATATGTTTGTGCGGGAGAGCAGCACAGTGTGGACTGACGGTACATATTCGGATAACAGCCATGTGACCGAAACGATGAGCAGTACAGCGGTGACCATGGCTGGTGTTATTTTCGTGATTGAGACATAGCGTCGCAGATAGAAGCCCAGGACGGCATATCCGGCATATCCTGTGAAGTAGTACAACATTCCGTCGATCTCTGACACTCTGTTTAACTGTGGCAGCACGATGGCCGCATAGGGTATGCACAGCGTCAGCATCCATGCGCCCAGGAGTATCTCGCACTCGCGTCGGCTGCATGAGTTGAGCCATGTCGAGAGCATCGGTGTCATCAGATATATGCCCATGAGCGTGTATATGAACCAATATTGGTTGCGTATCACGTCGATAAAGGGCATGGACACCATATCTAAGACAATTCCTACCGATGTGTAGTCGTATTTATATATGCTAAGGGCGAATGCCAGCAGCCCCCAGATGACTAAGGGCACTCCTATATGCAGAAGCCGCGTTTTCATGAACGGTATCAGCCGGCGTGGTCTGTCAAGAATCAAAGCTCCCGAAATCATGAAGAAAAGGACTGATGCTCCCGATCTCAGATAAAAGAAACATGCAGGGTCCAACGGTTCGCCGCCGTATTTTTCAGGCAACGGGGTGTGGATTGTAATTACACAGATACACGCAAATGTGCGCAGGATGTCTATCCAGTATTGACGTGTGGGTGCCGCGGATTGTGTGGGCGAGTCCATTGGATTAATGTGATGTATGCAGGTTTCGGGTTGTGTATTGCCGATTGTTTCAGAGTAGTCGGTAGAGTTTTTGCACTTCGTGGCTGAGTGTGTAGTCGCGGGTGGCTGTGGCCGAGGCGAGGCCGGTCAGAAGGCCGGGCGATGACAGTGCGTCGGCTATGGCTCGGGCACACGAGGCGTTGTCGAGCGGCACGATGAGGCCGTCGGTGCCGTTGTCGACCTGCGAGCGGGCCGTGGCATAGTCGGTGATGATGACCGGGCGGCCCAGCATCTGGGCCTCGCGCACGGCTATTGATTTGCCTTCATAGCGCGAAGGCTGTATGTAGAGGTCACACGCGGCCATGTAGGGATAGGGATTGTCGCGTTTGCCCAGCAGGTTGACACGGCTCTCCATCCCGGCTTCGGCTATGCGGTCGCTGATGAGCCGCTCGTCGGCCCCGTAGCCGATGATGTGCCAGTGGAGGTCGGTGCGGCCGGTGAGGTCGATGAGCCGGCGCATGATGTCGGGCACGTTGTCAAAATTTTTCTGGTGGCTGAAGCGGCCCACCGAGAGTATGTTGAAGTTGTTGTCGTTGAACTCGGCTGGTATATACTCCTCGGCCCTGCGGCGGATGAGGTCGGCGGGGATGACGTTTTCCACCTCGATAATCCTGTCGCGCAGCCCCGGAAACTTAGAGCAGAAGCCTTCGGTGACGGCCGGCGAGATGGATATGATGTTGTCATAGGCTCCCCATGTGTCGTGTTCGGCCTCGGCGTCGATGTCGAGATAGGAATAGTCGGTGTGTATCCAGCATATCTTGCGTCGGGCGTCGACCTTGTAGAGCACCGGATGATGAGGTGCGATAAACGAGATGGCAAGGTCGTAGGAGGCCGTGCTCATAGGGGGGAGAAACTGTGTGACGTGTCGGCCCACCAGGTCGAAGATGGCGTCGCGGTGGCGGCTCTTGCGGTAATACTGCCGGGCGCGCATACGTCCGTAGACCACACCCAGGCGTCCGCTGCGCAGGGCTTCGGTGACGGGCGACTCGATGGCGCGGTAGTCAGCCAGCTCGGGCAGCAGATTGACCTCCGGGGGCAGCTCGGACAACAGTTCGCCGCGTCGGGCGTAGAGAAACAGGTCGACATCGGCACGCTCGTAATCCCAGGCGTGGAGCAGCCCTATGAGTGCTGTCTCGGCTCCGCCCAGGTGGAGATAATGCATGGCTATGAGGACCCGCGGTTTGTTCATACGGCTTGTGAGGTTATATGGTCAAGATAATCGACCGAGGAGTCACGCATGTTGGAGAGCAGGGTGTCGGGCACGGTAAAATCCATGTCGAGCGGCGGGAGCGTGACGGCCTCGGAGGTGATGAGGCGGCGCGAGAGGCCGAGGGTGGCGAGAAAGTCGGTGATGCGTGCGTTGAGATTCTCGCTGCGGCGGAAGGCGTAGAAGGGCACATGGAATATCATGGCGAAAGCCAGCGCGTGAAACGACTCGGTGAGCACGGCCGAGGCCCCGCGCACGAGCGCGAGAAATTCGAGCGGTCCGGCGTTGCAGTAGTTTTTCTTCACCCCCTTGACAGGACAGGGCGATATGGAGATGACGGGGAGTCCCGTCTCTTTGGAGAGGCGTCGGGCCGTGTCCATGATGAGCGAACCGGCATCGAAGCCGTAGAGCAGTATGTAGTCGCCCTTGTGGTGTATCTCGCTGCTGTCGGCCGCGGTGTCCCAGTAGGAGCGCGGGAGCAGAAACACGGGGTCGACCACCTGACGCCCCTCATAACCGAGTGACGAGAGTATGTCGAGTCCGCTCGACTCGCGCACCGATATATGGTCGAGGTGTGACAGCCGCGACTGCATGTTGTGGAAGCTGTCGACCGGGAGCCGTCCTGAGGCGAAACTTGCGGCATAGGAGGCGCGGCGCACCGAGGCGGGGCCGAAGAGGAGATAGAAGGCCGGGTCGCGCCCGTTGGCAAGGCGGGGATTCCATATCTGGTCGCTGCCGGCTATGTAGAGGTCGGCCTGTGGCGGATTGTCACGTAGCTGGCAGAGCGAGGTGTAGCGGCCGGTGAGGGGCAGCGAGGAGAGATAGGAGGCAAACCGGCGACGGCGGTCGCGGCGTCGATATTCGCGATAGTTGTCAATGAGGCGGGCCACGGGTCTGAAGAGCGGCCACTCGAGGATGGTGCGCAGCCGCGAACGACGGGAGCTGTGCCGGCGCACGGGCATATAGTCGATGACGCGGGCGTCGTGGCCGAGTCCGCGCAGATATTCACACAGGGCCGTTGCCTGGAGCGAGGCCCCGAAGTTGTTTACGTTGTGGCAGGTAATGGTGCAGATTTTCATGTCAGGATGTTAGGATTGCAGTGACTTTTTGAAGAGATGTCAGGTCGTTGTGATATGTATTGATGAGCCGGTCGGTAATCTGTCGGCGGCGTCGGGGCTCGGCGAGCATCGTTATGGCGTCGGCTATGCCCCGGGGTGAGATTGGGGCTATAAGTCCGTTGGAGCCGTCGATGTGGTCGTGGGCCACCGCGAAGTCGGTGGCTATGACGGGGCGGCATAGTGTCATGGCCTCGGCGATGGCTATGCCGTAGCCTTCGTGGCGTGACGGCTGTATGTAGATGTCACATCCGCGCATCCACGGGTAGGGGTTGGTGACAGTGCCGTGGAGGGTGATGCGGTCACAGAGGCTGTGGCGGCTGACGAGTGAGGCTATGGCTGCGCGCTCGTTGCCGTCGCCAATGAAGTGCCAGTGAAAGTCGAGTCCGGAGTCGTGCAGCAGACGGGCGGCCTCGACGGCCAGGTCGAGCCCCTTGACGTGCTCCATGCGTGCCACTGTGAGCAGACGCAGCGGCCTCGCGGGGTCGTCGTCACGGTCGGGATAGGGCGATGGTGTCACCTCCGCCAGCCGGCGTATGGCTCGGGCGTCGACGATGTCGGGTATGGCTGTGACGCGTGATGCGAGTGAGGGATAGCGTGAGCAGAAGAGGGTGCGCAGTGTGTCGGAGACAGTGACTATATGGGTCATGGCGCGATAGAACGGCCGATTGAACTGCGCGTCATATCCGGCTGCGGCCACGTCGGCGTTGACCCAGGCTATCTTGCGCCGGGCATTGACACGTGTGGCCACAAAGGCTGTCGGAAATCCCTGCTGATAGGCGACGGCTATGTCATATTGCCGCTCGAGTGGTGGCACTGAGTGGCGCATGAATCGCCAGAAGCGGTCGTTGGGGTGTGTCGGGGTGGTGGAAAAACGGCGCGAGAGATACATGGCGGCTCTTGCGGCCATGAAGCGTGCGCGTCCGATGAGCCCGGGCCGGTGGAGGCTTATCCGTGACAGCCGGATGCCGGCAGGCAGCAGCGGTTCGAGCCGTCCGGCCGGTGACATGCGCATGACCTCGATGTCCATGTCGGCGACAGGGAGAAGATTGAGGAGGGTGACGAGGCTTTTCTCTGCACCGCCCATGCGTAAAGAGTCTATCACAAAGAGGATGCGCAATCTGTGGGGTATTGAGGGTTGAGAGTTGACGGCTGAAAGGCGTTTCAGTTGCCTGTTCTCAGCCATCCATTAATTTTAACGGTTTTGGCGAGGAGATGGTTTAGGAGTTCGCGCGACACGGCCGGCGGGAGTATCCACAGGAGTGTCGCGGTCGAGAAGAGCATTACGGACATCAGCGAGACTGTGACAAGGGTGATGAACGAGGGGCCCATGAGGTCATGCACCCACTGGAGGATGAGATAGACGAGGAGTTCGGTCAGCAATACACGTATCAGTGCTCTGTCGATTATCCCCGTCACAAATTTCAGCCCTGTGTGGCGCATCAGCAGCCATAGGGTGAGGGCGAGGTTGACAATGAGGCCGAGGTTGTAGGCGGTGCATGCCCATAGTGGGGGCCGGCGGAGATAGAGCAGCACGAAGACGGCACTCATGGCCACGAGAGCGTCGACAAGCTGCAGGATGTTGACACCGCGGTTGTGGCCCATGGATTTGAGCGACTCGGCACACACGAGATAGGCCATAAGGATGGTGTTGAGTATGAGCTGTATGGCACACAGCTCGCGCGAAAGCGGCGGTATGTCGTTGAGCCACAGGTTCATCACGAAATCAAGTTCGACAAGCAACGGTATGGCGAAGATGCCGTAGAGCACCATCGAGATGAGTGTGGCGTTGTGAATCGAGGCCTTCATGCCGTCGATGTTGTTGCCGGCGAAGAGCTTGACGATAGTGGGCTTGAAGGCGGCCGAGACTGTGTATGACAGACCGGTGACCGCTCCCGACACGGTGGTGCCGATGCCGATGGCGGCGTTGAGCGCGACACCGTGAAACATGTTGAGCACCATCTGATAGCCGGTGCCTTTGAGCGTGCGGTTGATGGCTCCGAAAGTCTCCCATACCGAGAACGTGAGCATGGGGCGGAAGAGCGAGCTGTCAAAGCGCAGCCTGAACCGTGACTCGGGAAAGTGACGCGTGCAGTAGATGCGTGAGAAGAGCAGTGTCGACATGCTGATGGCAAACATGCCGCACTGATATAATATAAGGTGGTCGAGCGATGATTGCGCCACATAGTAGAGCAGTCCCAGACGCGCGAAGGAGGAGAAGAGGCTCAGATAGGCCGAGATGTTGAATTTCTCGTGGGCGAGCATCACGGCCGAGTAGGGGGCCTGGGGTATGTTGACGGCCGCGCCTATCACCGAGAGTTGAAACACTACCATGGCGGCATGTTCGCGTCCGGCCGGGATGTTGAGTTTGTGGGTCAGAAACCACAGTCCGACAGTCTCGCCCAGCACCACTATGACCGCGGCCATGGCGATAAACACGAGCATGGCCGTGCAGAAGGTGTCGTTGAGACGGCGCGGGTCGCCGCGTCCGAGCTCATAGGTGATGTAGCGTGAGGTGGAGGTGCCGAGCCCCTCGACAATGAGTGTGAACATGCCCAGCACTCCGCCGGCCACAGCCTGTAGTCCATAGTCGTCCACACCGAGTGCATCGAGCATGATGCGCACGGAAAATATGCCCACAAGCATGTTGACAATCATGCGGGCGTAGAGATAGATGGCGTTACGGGCTACTCGGTACATGCCGTGGGGTAGTTTAAAGTTTAATCTGTGGGGTTAAAGTTTATACATAGATTTTTAGGACGTCAGAGTCATACATGTAAGCGACAGGTCTATGCATAAACTTTAAACTTTAGTCTTTCAACTCAGATGACGTCAGTCATCGGCATAATCCCCGTAGTGGCCGTAGTGGTAGCCGTAGCGGTGATAGCCGTAACGGCTGCTGCCGAAGTGGGAGAATTCCTCGCGGGTGCCGTTGAGCAGGAGCGAGAGATTGGGGAAACGACGCTCCTCATACCACCGCTGTATGTCGGGCAGGAAGGCGCGGTCGAGCAGATGGGCCCTCACTACAAAGATTGTCATCTCGGCATGGCGGCTTATGATGGCGGCGTCGGCCACTATCTCGACGGGCGGACAGTCGATAAACACGTAGTCATAATTCTTCTTGAGCTCTTCCATGAGTGCGGTGAAGCGGGAGGTGAAGAGCAGTTCGGTGGGATTGGGCGGGATGGTGCCCACGGGGAGCACGTCGAGCTGGTCGAGCCGGCAGATGACTTCGCGATAGTCGTGCACCTGGCCCGAGAGATAGTTGGATATACCCATCTCGGGCGAGTCGACATATTTTGACAGCGAGGCTCTGCGCAGGTCAAGGTCGACGGCTATGGTCTTTTTGCCTTTGATGGCGAGCGAGGTGGAGAGATTGGCGGTGATGAATGTCTTGCCCGAACCGGGATTCATGGATGTCATCATCACTACGTGGTGGCCTTCGTCAAATCCGAGTATGAACTCGAGATTGGTGCGCACCACGCGGAAGGCCTCGTTCATGATGGTCTTGCTCTTGGGCATGACCAGGAGCTTGTTGTCGGTCACCTCGCGGGCCACCTTCTTGCCTTTGCGTCCCGACTTGGTGGTGTTGCGCATCATGGCGAGGGGTATCTCTCCGACAAAGGGAGCGTTGATACACTCGAGGTCTTTGCGGCCGCGCACCGTGGTGTTGAATCCCTCCTTGACGGTGATAATCGATGCCGGGATGGCAAGGGCCGCGATGAGTGCGATGATTATGACGGAGGGATAGTTGGGCGACACAGGGTCGGGCGATGAGCTCGGATGCTCGATGACGCGGGTGTTGTAGGCTGTGAATGCCTGTGAGAGCTCGTTTTCCTCGCGTTTCTGGAGCAGGAAGAGGTAGAGCGACTCCTTGACTTTCTGCTGACGCTCAAACGACAGCAGGTGGCGGGCCTGCTCGGGATTGGCGGCGAGTTTTCCGGCGGCCTGCGACTGCATTGCTCCGGCAGTCTGGCGGCGGGTGTTGAGCATGGTGAGCTCATTGTCGATGGCTCCGAGTATGGAGTTTTTCATTGTGGCGAGCTTCTGGTCGATGTCCATCACGAGCGGATTTTGCTCTGACGAGACGGCCAGGTGGTTGTTGCGTTGCAGCAACAGTTCGTTGTAGGCCGACACCTGGCTCTCGATGCCCGAGTTGTTGATGCCGGTGCTCACGGGGAGCTGTTCTTTTTCGTGTAGACCGTCGGTGAGATAGTTGCGCAGATAGCGTGTCATCGATATCTGGTTTTGTATCTCGCGTCCCACCTCCTGCGACGCGTTGAGCTGGTTGTAGGCCATGCCACCTGCGGCAGCCACGTCGGGCATGAGGTTACGGCTCTTGTAGCTGGAGATGTTGCTCTCGACATTGCCCAGCTCCGACTCGATGATGGCGAGTCGGTCTTTGATAAAGTCGGTGGTGGAGTTGGTGATCTGGTTGCGGTCTTTGACCCAGTTTTCGTTGTAGACGTTGATGAGTGTCGAGAGAATGTCCTCGGCACGTGTGCGCGACACGTCGTCGAAGTAAAAGTCGATTATCGAAGCCTTGGCGTCGCGCTGTCGGGCCTGTATGCGGGCGTTGATGTCGTTGCAAGTCTCGCGCAGCGGCCGGCGTATCACCAGGAGGTTGTCTTTTGAGCCGCCCACATAGTTGAGCGAGGGGAGCACCGAGATTTTGCCCATGGGGGTCTTGACTGTCTTGCCGAGCTTGAAGGTGAATGTGCCTTCGAGCGGCCGGTTGTTGAGATGCAGGTCGGAGATGCGCACGGTGCTGTCGGCCTGCAGTTCGAGGCGCATGGATGCGTCGTCCGACTCGGCGATGTCGGTAAACTTTACTTTGACGGGGAGGTTGATGCCATAGGCGAGTTCGTCGTGAAATGCTCCTTTGTGGAAACACTCGGTGTCAAGGCCGAGACGCGACACTATCTCTTGTGTGACTCCTATGGTCTTGAGCGACATTATCTCGTTGGTGATGTTTATGCCGGGGCTTTTGAGTCCGAGCTGACGTATGACGTCTTCGTTGTTGAGCGATTTTTCGTCGGCTTTGATCATAATCGAGGCTGTGGCCCGATAGATGGATGGTGTGGACTGGAGATAATAATACGCGCCGGCGGCTGCTATGATGAGTGCGATGACAAACCATTTCCAGTAGCCGAGCCATATGAATAATGTGTCCTTGAGCTTGACAAAGCCTTCGGGGGCATGCCGCCGGGACGGTACGGTGGTGTTGATTATTACGCTGTTGTGGAGCGCGGTGTCGTCAAGATTGCGTTGCATGGTTTTACTTGCTCTTCGAGCAAAGGTTATAAGGTTATTACTTGCCCTTCGGGCAAAGGTTATGGGGTTATGAGGTTATGAGGTTAATCTGCGGGGGTATTCTTGCAAATTGGTCGGGCAAAGCGCGATGGTCAAGAGGTTAACCTTATAACCTCATAACCTTATAACCTTTGCCCGAAGGGCAAGTAATAACCTTTGCTCGAAGAGCAAGTTACTTTGTGAACAGGACTGTGAGGGTTGCGGCCAGGGAGAGCATTGATGTCCAGAAGCCGATGGTGAGATAGTTGTTGCCGTGGGCGGTGCTCTGGTTGGCTTTGACCTGGGTTGGCTCGACATATATCATGTCGTTCTGGCGCACGTAGTAGGCCGGCGAGCCGTAGAGGTCGTCGGTCTTGGTGAAGTCCACACGATAGGGCACCTGTCTGTCACCCTCGGTGCGTAGCACCAATACGTTGGTGCGTTTGCCCGAGAGCTGGAGGTCACCCGAGATAGAGATGGCTTCGAGAAGATTGAGTTTGTCAGAGGGAAATTCGTGCCGGCCTACGCCCGACTCGCCTATTACGTAGAAGGCCATGTCGGGGAAATGTACGGTGACAATGGGGTCGCGCAGAAGCTGGCCTGACAGCAGCCGGTATTTTATGAGCTGTGCCACTTCCATGCGCGTGAGGCCTTGCACCTGGAGATTGCCGAGAATGGGAAAGTCGATGTTGCCCTGCGGGTCGACGGTGTAATAGTTTGACTCCTGGTTGCGGAGACTTGTGCCGACGAGGTTGATGTTGAACATCTTGGCCAACTCCTCGTCGCGGCTGTACACGTTGACCGATACATGGTCGCCCGGCTGCAGACGCAGCTCGCCGTCGGGCTGGAGTGTGATTTCTGCCTCGGGCTGCAGGTCTTCGATATATATGATGTCTTTGGCGGGCCCGCAGGAGGTCATTATTCCCGATAGGATCAATGCTCCGTATGTGAAGATTCGTTGGAAGGTGTGAAATGTAGTCTTCATGTTATGTGTTGCTTTACACTGTGTTTCGGTTATGTCGGTGGTGTGGCGTAAGGTGGGGCGCGATGTCATCGCGTCGTGCCGCAAGCTACTGTGTAGTCGTATTTATATGTAAGGTGTGGAGAAGAGAGGGGGAGAGTGGAGAGAGAAGAGAGAGCCGTCGGGTCAGATTTTCTGAAGGAAGGGGCGTGGGATATAGCCTGTGGCTACCGCACAGAGTCCGTCGATTGTGACTACGAGACGGTGGTCGCCTCTGATGCGGACTATATGTCCTTCGGAGCCTTTGAACGGTCCGTCGATCACTCTCACGCGGTCGCCCGAATGATAGCGGGTCATGTCGTCGCCGATATATTCCACACCCCATTCGCCTCGCGATGTCACGAGCATGAATATGTTCATCTCCCTGTCGGGAATCGCCACGGGGCGTCGGCCGGCGGCGGTCATGGAGGTGTATATCATGGCTTTTCCCTCGATGACCGGTCCGAGCGATGCGGCTGCCTCGGGGGTGGCGCGTATGAACATCAGCGACGATATGAGCGGCCGCTCCACGCGCTTCTTCACGCCGCCGCGCTCCACGACCGATACGGTCACCGGTATGTATGTGTCGTCAACCCGCCCGGCAAGAGTGTCGCGCAGGTCAAAAACCTTGTTGTAGAATACTTTGAGCGCGTACCAGCGGCTCACTGTGCGGGGATGGTTATTGGAAGGTGAATCAACGGTCGGGCACATATCTTTCATTCCCCGTCCCATTGTCCGGGGCGGGGGGCACAGGTCAGTCCGTCTATTTCAAAAGGGGGGTGGGAAAGGTGCTTGTATGTGCAGGTTGTGGGTCTCCCATTCTCTTTGTAACTTCGGATCCAAGCCATGCCTCCGACCCGGCGGCATTTGCGGCTCTGACCTCGGGATGATGAGCAAAGATACAAAAAATGCACCAATATCGGTGCATTTTTCATGATTTTTTAAGTTTTTCGGCGAAGCGGCCTACATGCTCAGAATGGCGGCAGCCTGTTTGAGCAGGTCGATTTTGGTCCACTGCGACTCATAGTTGAGGCCCTGACGCTCGCGGTCGGCTACCTTGAATCCGCATGTCGGGCTTATTGACAGGCGCGAGGGGTCGACGTAGAGCGAAGCCGTCCTGACAGCCTCGACGATATCGTTGACGCTCTCGAGTCCCGACATGTTGCCGTCGACGAGTCCGAGGATGGCACGCTTGCCGTCGGGCAGGGCCTTGAGGACCTCGGTGTGCTCGGGGCTGTGCAGGTCGAAGGGGAGCAGGAAGGCGTCGGCGTCGACACCTGTGAGCATGCGGGTGAGGTGGCGCAGCTCGCGCTCGTCGCCCCAGCGGGGTATGCGGGTCTCGTCGGCCGCGATGCTGAGGGTGATTTCGAGGTCGGCGGGACGGCCGGCCACGGTGCGGTTGATGAGCTCGAGAAGCTGCTCGGTAATCACATCGGGGTCCATGCCTCCGAGCAGGAGTCTGCGCTCGAAGTCGGGGTCGCTGAGACGTCCCCACACCGAACTGTCGAGCTGGATGTGGCGGCATCCGAGGCGGTAAAATTCATCGATGGTGCTGCGGTAGGCTTCGACAATGTCGTCGATGAGTGTGGCGGGCGATTCATACACCTTGCCGGGCTCTCCGTTGGTCACGAGCATGATACGCATATAGAGCTCGCCCGGCGACGGGATGGTCTGGCGCACGGCGGCACGGCCGGCGGCTATCTCCACCATGTGGGTGTATTTCTCGAAAAACGGGTGTTCGGGATTGTAGGCTATGCGTCCGTTGAAGCGGAGCAGGTCGTGGCGCACTACTTCGTCCTGATGGACGTATCCGGTGTCGATGCGTTCGCGGCTCATGCCCGAGAGTCCTTCCCAGAAGTCGCGGTCCCAGGCTTTGCGGCGCATCTCGCCGTCGGTGATGATGTGGAGTCCGGCCTCGATTTCGCGGTCGATGAGCCGGTCGATCACGCGGTCTTCTACGGCATGAAGCTCGTCGGGCGTGATGACGCCCTGACACTTCTGCTCTATGGCCTGTTCAAGCTCCTCGGGTGGGAGAAAACTGCCTACGATTTCTACGCGTGGCGATTGGTTGTTGGTGTGTGTCATGATACTATGATGTTGTAACACTCTATGTCTGCCGGGCGCAAAATTACTGAAAATGGGCGGGATAGGGGGGATATGACTGTTAAAGTTCCTTAATCGGGCTTGGCTGTGGAGCTGTCATCCGAGTCGGAATGTGTTGAAAGTCATGGTGATGGCGTCGAAGGTGAGCAGCCGGTCGGTGAGGAGGTCGCCGGTGTGGGCCAGCCACTTTATGGCCTCGGTGGCCTGGAGACATCCGATGACGCCCACCACGGTGTTCATCACGCCGTCGACCGCACACGGGATGTCGCCCCCCTCGCTCGGCTCCGAACCGAAGATGTCGCGATAGGAGGCGGTGCCGGGTGTGTGGGTAAACACCTGACCCTCAAAGCGGCGCACGGCTCCGAATACGTAGCTCTTGCCTGTCGCCTCACAGGTGTCGTTGATGAGCAGGCGGGTGTCGAGATTGTCGGTGCAGTCGATCACGAGGTCATAGCGGTCTATGATGTCGCGGGCGTTGCCGGGGGTGAGGCTGTCGGTGAGGGGCTCGACGGTCACCGTCGGGTTGATGCGGGTCATGGCGTCGCGCGCCGAGAGTGCTTTGTGACGTCCGAGGTCGGGGGTGCCGTGGATAATCTGACGCTGCAGATTGCTCAGACTCACAGTGTCGGGGTCGAGCACGGCTATATGGCCCACTCCTGCTGCGGCCAGATAGAGGGCTACGGGCGAGCCGAGGCCGCCGGCTCCGACTATCAGCACCCGTCCCTGCGCTATGCGCTGCTGTCCGGGCAGGTCTATCTCGCAGAGCGAGAGGTGGCCGCGGTAACGTTTACGGTCGTCAGAAGTCATATCCGCACTCTTTTATCATGGTTTTGTCCTGCTCTATCTGCGCTCCTATGGTAGTGAGAAGATCACCCATTATGGCACCGTTGACACCTATGCGCAGTGCTTCGCGCTGGGCATGGGGCGAGATGCGCGCGCGGCCTCCGGCAAAGCGTATGATCACGCGCGGATGCACCAGACGAAATATCGCCACAGTGTCGAGTATCTCGGTGTCGGTGAGCGGCGGCATGTGTTCGAGCGGTGTGCCGGGGATGGGCTGGAGCACGTTGAGGGGGATGCTCACGGGGTTGACTTCGCGCAACTCGAGGGCAAACTCCACTCGCTGTCTCATGGTCTCGCCCATGCCTATGATGCCGCCCGAGCATATCTCCATGCCGGCCCGGCGGGCCCGGGCGATGGCGGCGAGTTTCTCTTCGCGGCTGTGGGTGGAGCACAGCGAGGGAAAGAAACTTGCGGCTGTCTCGAGGTTGCAGTGATAGCGTTTTACACCGGCCTGTGCCAGCCGCTCCATGGCTTCGTCGTCGAGCAGGCCCATCGAGGCACACAGATATATATCGGTGTCGCGGCTGAGCTGACGGTAGTAGGAGCAGATGGTGTCGAGGGCTTCGCCTTTGACTGTGCGTCCGCTGGTCACGAGCGAAAACCGTCCGATGCCGGCGCGCTGATTGTAGGCGGCCATGTCCATGCACACTTCGCGCTCCACGAGGGGATAGCTGTTGATGGTGGTGTTGAAGTGGGCCGACTGGGCACACCATTTGCAGTCCTCGGGGCAGCGGCCGGAACGCGCGTTGATGATGGAGCAGGAGTCAAATTTGCGCGGGCCGAAATGTCGTGTGATTTCGGCTGCCGTGTCATACAGCTCTTTGCGGCTGCTGTCGGTAAGATTGACGAGCTCCATGGCTTCGTCGGCTGTCAGGCTCCCACCTGACAATATTCTGTCTCTATACATATTACTTGCCCTTCGGGCAAAGGTTATAAGGTTATAAGGTTATAAGGTTATAAGGTTATGAGGTTATTACTTGCCCTTCGGGCAAAGGTTATAAGGTTATTACTTGCCCTTTGGGCAAAGGTTATGAGGTTAACCTTCAGGCAAGGGTTATTGCCTGGCCTACGGGCAAAGTTATAGGATTATAATGTAAATTATAACGGTGTCCCTGACCGGCACATTCGCCTCATTGGGCCCATTCGCCCCATTTGGCTCAAAATTACTCCGCAGGTTAACCTTATAACCTCATAACCTTATAACCTTTGGCCGAAGGCCAAGTAAACAACCTTGCAAAAGTAGTTTTTTTTGATGTTTATTCAAACTCTTGCGCGACATTATCGCACCTTTTGTGGCTTTCGGCGGCGTTAACTTTGCATCCACAACACCCAATCATCCCCCGCACCATCAACAACACTCATTTTATCACTTGATTTATGAAACTAAAAATGTCACGACAGGAGTTCCTGTCACGCTGGCGAGCGTTGCGCGGATATGCTCCGCTGCGTAACGATGTGTCGCTCAGCCGTTCTGACGGACTCGATTTTGACGCCCGTCTCGAGGCTGAGATGGACGGCTGGTATCGTCGCCTTGTGCTCGAGGGCGATGAGCCGCTGCTCGCTCCCGAAGAACTGGCCGCCGACGTGAGCCTTTCTGCTCCGGCCGACGGATGTGTCACTCTCACGCTTCCTCCCCACGTCGCGAGAGTGACCGGCGTCAGGCTTTCGGGCTGGCGACGCGCGGCCACCATTGTCACCGACCCCGAGTGCAACATGGCTTTGCGCCAGCTCCATCCCTACACCCGGGCCTGTGAGGCCAATCCTGTGGCCATAGTGTATCCCGACGGTGAGATGGCTCTCTACCCGGCCTGTGAGTCAGACCGTCTGGTGTCGCTGCGCTGCGCCATGATGCGCGACAACGAGTATGCATTTGACTCGGCGGCCCTCGCTCTGATTGACAATGTAATGAGTTAAAACATCCTTTTAACCGCAATAGCCATGACTACTGTATTCACCCGTGCCCGCGAGGCCTGGGAGGCGTGTGCTGACATCCGCACCATGCGCCGCCGGCTCAAGGGCTACACCTACGGCCGCCAGTGGGCCGACAAGTGTATCGACCGCAACGGCATGACCACTACCGACGAGGAGTATGCCCGCCGGTGTGGCCGCCGTCCGGTCACCAACAATCTCATCCGCTCGCTGGTCAAGAGCGTGGTGGGCCGTTTCCGCCAGAGCCTGATAGCCGGGCGCGACTCCGACCCCGATTCGCCCGTCAGCCGCCTGACCAGGGCCAACCGTCTCGAAGAGCTCGATGCCCGCGCCCTCGAGGAGTTTCTGATCTCGGGCTGCGCTATCCAGAAAGTGTCGTACGAACGACGTTTTGAGGGAGCGCAGGTGTGGGTCGACAATGTCAACCCCGACCGCTTCTTCTGCAACCGCTATCTTGACCCCCGCGGCTCCGACATACGTCTTATCGGCATGCTTCACGAGATGTCGCTTGCTGAGATGAAGATGCGTTTCGGCCACTCCAGCCGCCGGCGCGTGAAAGACATCTCGCAGATCTACAGCCGGGCTGTGGCCTCGCGCCCCGACATAGCCCGAGTGGCGGCCTCGCTCGGGACCGGCGGCTCGGAAGTGTCGTTTGCCACATCGTCCGACCCTCAGCTTTGCCGGGTGGTGGAAGTGTGGACTTTTGACAGTGACAGCCGCACGGGCGGGGCCTGGCATGGACGCTATTTCGCTCCCGACGGCACACTTATCGACGAGACGGTCTCGCCTTATGTCCACGGCTCTCACCCGTTTGTGGTCAACCTCTATCCGCTCACCGACGGCGAGGTGCACCCGTTTATCGAGGATGTCGTCGACCAGCAGAAGCATATCAACCAGCTCATATCGGTCATCGACCAGATATTGGCCCACAGTGCCAAGGGCGCGCTGCTCTTTCCCCACGACGCGCTTATGCCAGGCATAAGCCTCGAGAATGTGATAGACTTCTGGTCACGCCCCGGAGCGGTGATACCCGTCAACCCCAAAGCCTCGCATATGCCCGTCGAGATTACCGCTCCGGGCCATAGCGAGGGGGCCTCGCGGCTGCTTGACATAGAGATGAAGATGTTTCAGCAGATTTCGGGCGTGTCGACGGCTCTGCAAGGGCAGAATATCGGCGGCAACATGTCGGCTTCGCTCTATGAGTCGCAGGTGCAGAACTCGGCGATAGCTCTCCTCGACATCTTCGAGACGTTCAATTCGTTCAGGGCAGCCCGCGACGAGAAAGCGTTTGCTACGGTCGATTAACAATTTTTTACGTGCATGTGTCGTTGTTTTGCCCATGTAGTGTGGTAAATTTGCCAATGACAATTGTGCCCATACCTAATATTATATTCCATCCTATTATGCTAACACTGATTGAGACCCGCAACCGTCATTTTCTCGAGTCATGTCGCCGCATCATGCGCAGCCTCCCTTCCGGCGAGGAAATCAACCTCATGCGTGTGGCCATGGCGGCGGCCAAGTCGCCCGCACCACATTATTATTGTACGTTTACCTATGCCCTGCGCATGCTCAGAGTGTTGCGTCACGGCCGCATCAGGCTGAAGCGTGACCGCCGTCTCGACATGTGGGAAGAGCTTGACGCCAAGTGTTCGCGCTACATGGAGCGTCACGGATGCCGACTGCCCGAAGCCCTGTGTAATGTACTCGCCTCCGAGAGTGCCTCGGAGTTTTTCATCGCTCCCACTACTGCCCTGCGGCTCGTGCAGCGTCTGAGAGCCGCAGGCAGGGAGGAAATGTGTCGTAATCTTTAAAAAACAACGTCAGCCATGAATTATCACTTGTCAGCCAACGTCATCGTCAACACACTCCATGCCATGGCCGCCCTCCAGTCGATAGCCTCGGGAGCCGAGCACAAGGCACTGCTCGCGCCCCTGCTGTGTGGCGGCCGCGACGGGATGATTGCCGAAATCATCCGCAACGCCTTTGTCGAGGTGGTCATGAAGCTCGGCCCGCTGGTATCGGATGTGAACATCGGCGACGAGACCTCGGGAGCCCGAGACTTTATGATGTCAGTCGAACTGATTACGCCGGCCGGATTCACCACCTCGCGCCACACCGTGATACGCCGCGCACTGGAGCAGACCGTAGCCCTTACGGCACTTCATCACTGGTGTCAGGCCTCGATGGCCCAAGACTCCTCCCGCGACGTAGCCGCCTCGCTTGCAGCAAGTTTCGCAGCCACCGCCGCCGAATGGCACACCGCCCTCAACCCCGTATACCCGTGCTTCACACGAAAGTTGCCCTACGGGCAAAGGTTATAAGGTTATGA
The DNA here is from genome assembly GCF_910574735.1 of Duncaniella muricolitica. Taxonomy (NCBI): domain Bacteria; kingdom Pseudomonadati; phylum Bacteroidota; class Bacteroidia; order Bacteroidales; family Muribaculaceae; genus Duncaniella; species Duncaniella muricolitica. Next base: position 20,977 of record NZ_CAJTCF010000070.1, read on the forward strand.
GGTTATAAGGTTAAAGTTGGCCTGCGGCCAAAGATTATAAGGTTATGGTTGCCCTTCGGGCAAAGGTTATAGAGTTAATATCATGTGCCCCTGCAGTCCCCCCCATCCGCCTCATTTGCCCCATCCGCCCCATTAGCCCAAAAATTACCCCGCAGGCTAACCTTATAACCTCATAACCTTATAACCTTTGGCCGCAGGCCAACTCTAAATACCCCGCAGGCTAACCTTATAACCTCATAACCTCATAACCTTTGGCCGCAGGCCAACTCTAATATTGCTTAGGTTAAATAAAATAAGTACCTTTGCAGCCTTATGGAAGACAAGAACGGAATAGCAGTATATTGTGCCTCGTCATCGAGTGTGCCGGAGAAATATCTCGAAGCCGCGCGCGAGATGGGGCGTCTGATAGCCCAAGGCGGCTACACGCTCGTCAACGGCGGAGGAGCCCGCGGACTCATGGCCGCGACAATCGAAGGAGCACACTCGGCCGGAGGACACATCACCGGCGTGCTACCCCACTTCATGATAGAGCGCGGATGGGCCCACGAAAAACTCACAGAATGTATCGACACGCCTTCCATGCACGTGCGCAAGCACACCATGGCCTCGCTCTCGTGTGCCGCCGTAGCTCTCCCCGGAGGCATAGGCACACTCGACGAGCTGTGTGAGATGATGACCTGGCATCAGCTTAAACTCTTCAGCGGGCCGGTCGTTATAGTGAATGTCGACGGATTTTTCGACCCCCTGCTTGAGATGTTTGCCCGCATGCAGGAGCAGCACTTCATGCGCGACGGCCGCATCCCCGCCATAGTGGCCGCCACCCCCGCCGAAGCCATCGGAGTGATCGACACCTATCGCCGCCGGTCATAGACAGGCATCATCTTGAGATGAATTGCAAAAGCAATGCCGCAGCATAGCCCTCGTCATCGGGCAATTGCCAATTAATTACTAATTGCTAATCACTACTGTCCACTAAAAATGGACGGGGTTAAAAATTAAATAAATTCGGTTCACTTGAACCATAGAGAACATTGACATTTTTGAAATTCGATTTGTCGAAGAGGTCTCCCAGATGAGT
>NZ_CAJTCF010000071.1:0-22005 GCF_910574735.1 Duncaniella muricolitica
ACAAAACTTATTTGACTTTACCAAATAAAATTGCAGCTAATTACTATAAAATCAGCAGGTTGAATTTACTTATAATGGTGATGTCTATTCCACATTATCGCCTTAGCGTGTCCGCTGAATAGTTACACGTGATGACTGCAGTGGCAAAATGAAGAGATTGATAACGAAAAGTTTTTTGCCATACAGGTCTGGTCAAAGTTAATCAAAACCTTATTATTTTGCAAGAAAAATGGTGAAAACAGCGTGATGAAGGCGTAATTTGGAGTGTTTTGCAAGAAAACGGCGTGTAATAAGAAAATGCATATTTGCATATGACATAAAAAATATCTACCTTTGCACATCCGTTAGCGTGTAGCATCTCGGACAGACGGGATGAATGTGGTAAAAATCACCCGCCATCTCAGCCGCCCGATACGGAATGATGGTCCGGTAGCTCAGCTGGATAGAGCATCTGCCTTCTAAGCAGACGGTCATGCGTTCGAGTCGCATCCGGATCACCAAAGGGTCACAAATTCGACATGAGTTTGTGGCCCTTTTTCGTGTCCGCAAGCGATAACTATGGGAGCCGTTAAAAGATACGGGAGGCAGGTACGTGATGTGTACCTGTCTCCCGGTTGTTGATTATTGATTTAGGAGGAAATGGTTATAACTGCCGGCCGGTGTGGGGCTATTAGTTGTGTCAGAATGGTCTGTCAGCTTTGTCTGACGCGGCTATCAGCTTCTCCGGCGGAGCAATTATGTAGAGTTATCAGTCCTGTCCGGCGAGGCCTTCGGCTATACCTGCGTAGGCCGGTTTGCGGTTGAGTGCTGCGTTCCATATGCCTGTGGGCTGGTTGGGACGCCATCCGGAGCCTTCGGGGCTGTCGGTCTGACACCATAATGTGATGCCGAATTGCTGCTCGACGGGTATGATCTCGAAGTATTTGCGGATGATCCATTTGTAGTAGTCGGCCATGAGCTTGTGCTGCTCGAGGGTTACTTGAGCGGTGGGGATGTCGTTGCCGTTTTCGTCAACGAGTCCCATGTCAAGCTCGGTGATGCGGACGAGTTTGCCTGAAGCCGCCATGAGACGGAACATTTTTTCGATATGGTCGGCCTTGCTCTGTTGTGTCTGCGGGTTGAGGTAGTAGGAGATGTGCATCTGCGAGCCGATGCCGTCGATGCGTGTCACGCCGTCGCTTTCCCACTGTTCGATCCACGAGATAAGGCTTTTGAGTTTCTGGTTGTCGTCCCAGTCACTCTCGAGGTTGTAGTCGTTGATGAAGAGTTTGAGATCATCGGGGTTGCCTCCGTTTTCCTCAAAGTATTTGCGGGCGTATTTGACGGGCACTCTCACGAAGTCGTCGCCAAGGTAGTCCTGCCAGTAGAATTTCTTGGCGGCGTCGGGGTCGTTGACAGCATGCTGGAGATCATAACGCTGTCCCCATGGTCCGCCCGAGATGGGTTCGTTGACAACGTCCCAAGCCTTTACGTAGCCCTGGGTGGCGGCCATCATGCCAGACACCCAGCGTTCCATTTCGGCTTCGAGTATTTCGGCTTTCTGCTCGGGGGTGAGCTGGATTACATTGGCAGATTTCTCGTAGTAGATCATCATCGAGGCGATTTCGATTTTGCCATCATAGTTTCCTACGTTGAAGAGTATGCGTTTTGCTCCGTCTCCGTTGACCGTTCCTTTTACGGTGATGTCGTTCCAGTCAGTGTCAATGGCCATGCTTCCGAGAGAGCCGCAGTCGACGTATCCGTCGGGGTTTTGGAATAGGAGGTTAACGGAGCCTTTCTTCGAGCCTCTGACGCGCATGTCGATGAGGTAGGTCTGGTCGACTTCAAGCGGAGTTTCGGTCTCGTAGCAGACTTGTTTTTCCCAGTCCTTTGCTGCGGTCGAGTTGTTTATGACAAAGACTCCGTCGATTACGTCATATGTTATGTCACTGCCCCATCCTCCGAGCTTGTGGTCATCGGAGAAGTCGAATGTCTCGATAGGAACTTTGGTTTTGGCGATGTTGGCTTCGCTGTGAGAGAGTCTGATCCAATCGATTTCGAGAGAGCCGTCATATGTGCCCGGCTGGAATACGGAGAATCCGCCGGCTGTCGTGACGGGTGGCATTTTGATTGACACTTCAGACCATTCGTCGGTAAACGACATTCTTTTTTCCTGGAGGGCTCCCCAGTCGCCGAGCTGTACGTTGAGGTCGCCGGGTTTGCTGCCGCGTATACGGGCTGTGACGGTGTATTCGCGTCCTTCTACAAACTGGAGGCCATCCATTACGAAGAACTGATACCATTCGCCGGGATACTCCTTGACGGTCAGTACTCCGTCGACCATATCGGGCTTATAGCCCATCACGAAATAGGGAAATTCGGTCACGCCGTCATATGTTACAGTCGCGTCTTCGGTCTCGATCATATCACCGGGATCCACTTCGACGTCTTTGTCTTTGATGAGGCTGTTTAGCCACTTGGCGTTCTGCTGTTCATGCCAGCAGAGAGTGTGGCCGTAGACCTGCACTCCGGCCGAGCGGGCGTTTTCCACAAAGGCTGTGACTGTGCTGAAGTTCATGTCGCCTTTGTCGTCTACCACCGATGCATATTTCATGGCGTTTCCGGCCGTGATGATGTCAAAGTTGTGGTTGGTGAGGCGGTATATCACTCCTTTGCTGTTGTAGTCGCTTGCGAGGACACCTGTGCCGAGGAGGAAGCCCGGATGGGCACTCCGGTCGAGATAAGTTTTCAGGTCGGCATAGCTGTCGAGATATTCATAGTCGGTCAGGTCCTGAGGCTTCTCGACGGTGTAGGGTAATATATCGGTGTCGGCGCATGCTGCGAGCAGTCCGGCTCCGAGGGTTATTGCTGTGAATATTCTGTACTTTACCATGGTCATAGATATTATTGAACGGTGTAGCTGAATTCCTCGAATTTATTCTGACGGTCACGCATCACCATCCGTTCGTCGGTAGTCACCTTGTAGGTTGCGTGACGGCCTGTCGACTCGTCACATACATAGTCGATGGTGTAGGTGTAGGATAGTGTGAGGAGGTCGCGGTCCTTGTCACCCCAGGCTTTGGGTTCGCCCTGTCGGGTCCACTGTCCTTGTCCCGAGGCTGTGCATCCGGCCGATTGGGTAGAGACGGTGCATACACCGCGGTCGTCGATGTCGAGCAGGAGTTCACACACGAGAGTCTTTTCCGACTTTTCGCCGGCGGCGTCAATGACGGGGACTGTGTGGGTGAATGTGTAGACTGACTGTGTCAGGCTCTTTGTGACGAGATAGCGCAGCGAGGCTTTTTCCCAGAGGTCGGTGACACGGTTGTCGGTCTTTACTTCACCGTTGTTGTCGATGTTGTCGGTGCCTTTGCTAAGCCAGCATCCGTGATAGGGATTTTTATATTTCACGGCATAGAGCACATAGTCTTTGGGCTGTTTGGCCCAGTCGTCCTTGACGAGACGGCGGGGATTGGCTATGCCGTCCTTTGGTTTGCCCTGAAGTATGGAGTCAGCCGAGGAAGTGAGTACAATAGGGATTACGTAGGTGGTTTCGACCGAAGCGGGGTCCTCGAAATAGGAGTCGCTCAGCTGCACGCGCACACCTCCGAGCACATTGCCGGGCGTGATTACCATCTGGTCGCCCAAGATGGAGTAGTAGGAGGCCGGCATAGGGAGCACGGGACGGCCGTCGGAGAAGTAGAGTCCGTCGCACAGCGAGTTGTCGACGGTGAAGGCGGCCGAATGGGTCTCATTGTTGACATTAACGCCTCCGAGCACTGCCTTGATGTCAAACATGTGGGCGTTGTCGAGGTCGGTGTTGTAGTCTCCGTCGTCGCCCAATGTGATGGTGCGTATCGGTGCCTGTGTGCCGAATGAGATGGTCTGATAATCGAAATTGTCAAACTCTATATCGCTGTTGTGGCATGAGCAGAGGGATACGGTGAGTGAGGATATGATGAAAAGTGATTTTTTCATGAATATAGTATGTATAATGGTATTTATACTTTATAAGAAAGGTGGATTACCATCCGGCGTTTTGTTGCAACGCGTTGAATTTAAGCACTTCGGAGTAGGGTATGGGTCCGTAGTACATATAATCGCGATAGGAGCGGGTCTCCACGTCGATGGGTGTGAAGACGTTGCCGGTGATGTTCATGCCGCGAGCTGTGGCGTTGAGGTCGGATTTCCAGCGGCGGATGTCGAAGAAGCGGAATCCCTCAAAGCAGAGCTCAAGTCGGCGTTCGTTGCGTATGAGCTGTCTCATGAGGTCTTTGTCGGCCTTGACTTCTTCGAGATACGGGTCACCGTTGTCGGCACCGATACCTGCGCGCTGGCGTATGGCCTTGATGATGTCGTATGCCGAATATCCGTTGCTGCCTGTTCCTGTGGGACCCCAGGCTTCGTTGGCCGCTTCGGCATAGTTAAGGAAATACTCGGTGTAACGCATACGTGCCGTGTAGTGGGCTTTGCCGGAAGTAGTGCTGGGGTCGCAGTTGACATCCTGACGCAGATGTTTTTTCAGATAGTAGCCGGTGCGTGTCGATGTGGAAATCTTGCCCAAAGCATCGTTGTCGGAGCCGTCGGCCGCGGTGGTGATGGTGCGGTTGTCGTGTCCGGCAGTGCCACCGTTATACAGGATGTATTGCGCCAGACGGGGGTCTCGGCCGGTGTAGGGATCTGAGTCAGAATATCCGGCGCGGCTGTCGGTGATGGGATAGCCGTTGAGCATGGGGAAGGCATCGACGAGATTCTGCGTGGGATTGATGCGTCCGTTGCCGTAAAGAGTGGGTGGGAAATTTTCTTTCTCGAGGTCGGATGTGCCGTTAGCCTTACCGCTGCGCCATATGATTTCGGCGGGCGACTGATAGTCGGCGAGATTGTCGATGCCCGGGTCGCAATACCAGGTGCCGCCGTTGGGGTCGAGGCTGTCGGGGCCGCCCGAGTAGTTGACAATCGTAGCGTTGAGATTGGCGGCTTCCTCCCAGGTCACGCCCGAAGCCTCATAGGCCGGGCTGGCTGCCATAAGGGCGAGACGGGCGAGATAGGCTTCGATTATCTCGCCGCATATACGGCCGGTGAAACGTGCGCCAAACACTCGTTCGAGCTGTCCGTCGGTGATGCCGGGATAGCGTGAGCGCATGGTCTCGAAGCAGCTTTCGCCATAACGGGTGGGGAGCACTTCAAGTGCGGCTTTTGCGTCGCGCTCGATGGCATCCATGCACTCGGCAAATGTGTTGCGGGGTACGTTGAAGTTGCTCGAGGCGTCCTCGGGCACTTCCACAATGGGCACACCGAGCAGGTTGCCTGCGGCGTCAAAACCTGCATGAGACTGGAGGAGATAATACATGTGGATGGCGCGCAGACCGCGGGCCTCGGCCTCGAAACGTTTGCGGAAGAGCATGTTGACGGTCTCGTCCTTGGCCCAGGTCACGCGGTCGAGGTTGGCAAGGAGCAGGTTGCAATACTGGATGGCCGAACGGCATCCTTCCCATCGGTTGATGGGGTTGTTTTGCGAGGTCCATCGGCCCGAGGCTATGATGCGGTAGCTGTTGTTGGCGTCGTTTGATACAGCGTCGTCGGTAGCCACTTCGTTGAATGATATCGAGCCGTTGTCGGGGATATATATATATGCTATACCGAGCATGTTTTCGGCATATGACGAGTTGGATTCGAGAAAGTCGAGCGGGAGATTGTTCTCGGGCGCGGGCTCGAACACATCGTCACATCCCGTCAGGGCGGCCATGGCCACCAGTGATGTCAGGCACGGAATGATAAACTTTTTCATATGGATGATTGGTTGTAAGCGTTAGAAATTGACTTTGACACCGAGATTGTAGGAACGGTTCTGCGGAGCACCTCCGACTGAAGTCTCGCGATATTTGTGGCGGCTGCAGACTGAGAGGAGGTCGTTGCCGTTGACGTAGATGTCAAGACCTTTGACAAACTTGTCGGTAAACCATCTGGAGGGCAGATTGTAGGTGAGCTGCACCTGGTTGATGTAGAACGCGTCGGTCGAGAATGTCCAGAAGTCGGAAGTCACGAAGTTGAGGTCGCCGCTCTGTGTCGTGAGGCGGGGATAAGTGGCGGTGGCGGCTGTCTCGGGAGTCCAGCGTCCACGCACCATTTCGGAGTATTTGCGGTCGCCGTAGACCCATGCATAGCTGTTGTCCATGACGCCTGTCGCACCGGCGTTGCCCGAACCGGCCACGAAGAGGGTAAATCTCTTGTAGGCGGCGGTGAGGTTGAAGCCGAAGCTCCAGGGGGCCGACCAGCGTCCGAGCACCACCTGGTCGCGCGAATCGATGATGCCGTCACCATTCATGTCCTGATACTTGAGGTCGCCGGGCTTGGTGGTGTTGTTGATTACGGCCGAGCCGGCTATCTCTTCCTCGCTCTGGAAGAATCCGAGGCAGCGGTAGCCGCGGAGGGCGTCGACGGGAGCACCCTCGGTGCGCAGCCAGTCATACTCTACGTTTTCGCTCACGCGGGTATTCTTGGCCGTGGTGTACATCACGTTGGCTCCGAGAGTCAGGTCCACCTGGCCGAAACGGTGCGAGCCGGTGATACCGAGGTCAAATCCGGTGCGACGCTGGTTGTTATAGTTGATCCAGGGTGTGAACGAGCTGTTGGGATAGTAGGTCTTGAAGTAGCTCGGATAGAGATTGGTGGCCTCGATGGGGAGTCCGTCGGTGTTGACGGTGAAGAACTCGGCGTTGAATTTCAGCGCGCTGTTCCACAGAGAGCCTTCGATGCCTACGTTAAACTCTTTGCGCTTGATGAACGTCAGGTCGGGATTGGCTCCCTGGCGTGACACGAATGTCTGTATGCCGGTCTGGGTGTCGTTCCATCCCCACCAGTCACCGTCGGCGGTAAACTTGTTGTCGTAGAGATAGTAGCCGTTGATGTCGAGGTCCTGGAGTATCATGCCGTAGGTGGCGTTGAGTCTCAGCTCGTCGACCACGCTTGAGCCTTTGAGGAAATCTTCCTGACTGATGCGCCATCCGAGGCTGCCGACAGGCGAGAAGCCGTTGCGGTGGCCGGGGGCCAGCTTGGCGGAGTGGTTGAGAGCTCCGTTAAACTCGGCATAGTAGCGGCTGTCATAGTTGTAGGCGGCGCGCATGGCGAGCGAGGCATTGGTGGTGCGGTGATACTCGCCTGTGATGGTGCGCTTGTAGCCGTGGGCTATGAGGTTGGCCTCGATGCCGTGGAGGTCGTTGAAGCGGCGGTTGTAGTCAAACTGTCCGGAGAACATGAGTGTCTGACGCTCGGCCGAGCCGCTGATGTTCTGCACGCCCGAGCTGAGATCGTTGCCAAACTTGGTTATGTCGGCTATAACATCCTTGCCGCCGTAGTTGCTCCATGAGGCCTGATAGGTGGCGTAGGTGTTATTGATGGAGGTCGAGTAGCTGGTGTTGTAGTCGACCGCGCCGCGGGCCACGAAGCGGAGTCCCGGGGTAATCTTGTCGAGGCCGATGCGCACTCCGGCGTCAAACTGCAACTGACGGCTTGTCCACTTGGAGTAGCCGGCGGCATACATTGCGGCGAAGGGGTTGGTCTGATACTGCTGCGTGCCTCCGAGCAGGTATTTTCCGTCGACGAGGAATCGCGAGTTGTTGACGAGCACCCATGAGTTTTCGTCATCGGGCTCGATGGCTCCTATCGGTATCAGCGGCACCAGCGGTGACGACCCGGGGATGGTGGGACGCATGTTGGCCGACTCTGCCCAGTAGTTGGCCAGGTCTGTGCGGTTGTCATAGAAGGTCGCGCTGGTGTTGACCCATCCTGTCACCCAGTCGTTGAGGCGCAGGTCGATGTTGCCGCGCACGTTGAGACGTGTGGTGCCGTTGTTCTTGCCCTCGCCGAAGTTGAGGATGTCGTCACTGTGATAGAGACCGATGAGGGCGTAGAAGGTGGCATACTTGCCTCCGCCGGTAAACTCTGCCTGACCTTCGTAACGCCATGAGTGGCTGCGCAGATAGTCGTCGGAGAAGAAGTTGATGTCGGGGTAACGCCATGGATTCTTGCCTGAGGCATAGTTGTAGATGTCAGTCTCGGTGAAGGCTGCTTCGAGTCCGTCATTGCGTCGGGCCTCGTTATAAAGGGTCATGTACTCGGCCGCTCCAAGATATTTGGGATAGGCCTTGGGGACAAAGAGTGTAGCGTCGCCTCTAACCGACACCTGGAGTCCGGTGGTGCGGCCGCGTTTGGTGGTGATGAGTATCGCGCCCTTGGAGGCCGCGCTGCCGTAGAGCACCACGGCTTGCGCGCCTTTCAGAAACGAGATGGTCTCGATCTCGGCGGGAATGATGTTGTCGGCGTCACGGGGCACACCGTCGACGAGCACGAGGGCGTCGCCCATATTCCAGAGCTGACCGTTGTAGCCGGCCACAAGGCTCTGCATGTTGGCGAGGCTGTATGTGGTGTAACTTTTCTTCTGAAGGTCCACCATGTTGACCTGCGAGACTCCGCCGAAGATGTCGTCGGGCGATGCTGTGCGGAAGGGGAGCTGCACCTCGTTGCCCAGCGAGTCGAGTGCGGCGGCGTTGTCGTCGGCATCGGCCAGAGCGGCGGCCGGTGTGAGCATGATGGCTGCCGCCAGTGCGGGATATATCAGTTTATGTATTTTTTCCATTGATGTGATTCTTTAGAGTGTTTATGATCACCAGCCCGGGTTCTGGCCAAATTCGACATACATCTTGGAGTCGCTGACCTTGAGGGGCAACCACCAGTGTTTGTCGGTGAAGTTGCGGGTGAGGATTACCTCTTCGTGAAATCCTATAACCTCGTTTTGTGTGGGGTCCTGGATGTTGACGCCCTTGGAGGAGTCTTTCTCCACGCCTGTGAGGTCGCCCACACGCTGAAATTCCTGCGAGGTCTTGATGTTGTAGGGATACTTGTCGAGGAGCAGCCAGCGGCGCAGGTCGTTGAAACGGTGGGCCTCAAATGCAAGCTCCACGGCACGCTCGCGGCGCACTTCGCCCATGAATGCTTCGAGCGAGCCTGTAAACTTGGCGTTGACCGGATCGACACCCGCACGCTCGCGGATGGTGTTGATGGCGTCAAGAGCCGAGAGCGAGCAGTTGGACGAGCGTCCGGAGGGCGCGCCGGTAGCCTCGGCGGCGGCCTCGGCATACATCAGGTAGATGTCGGCCAGGCGCATGTAGGGCACGAGCATGTGGTTGTTGGCTCCCCAGTTGCCGGCTCCCTGATTATCCCACTGGTTGAAGTCGTCGCGGATAAACTTGTAGTTGAGATAACCTGTGCGGCTTCCCTTGATGACGTCGCGCATTACTCCGTCGGTGTAGAGCGGGGCGTAGCGTATGGGGTCAGCCGCGGCGTCGCCGCCAAGTTCGAGCTTGCATCCGTCAAAGCGTATGTCGTGATAGAAGCGCGGGTCGCGGTCCTTCCAGGGATGTGACTTGTCAAAGCCCGAGTCGGGGTCGTCGAGTGGCAGACCGTTGGCCATGCCGTAATAGTTGACATAGTTGGCCGTGGGCTGGAAGATGTTACCTCCTTCGGGGTCAAGGAAAGCTGTGCCGTATGAGCGGGTCTGGCCCCAGTTGGAGCGGTTCCATTCAATGACGGGGTTGCGGAATATTGCTTCGGTCGAGCCCGGCATCAGTCCGCCCTTGCCGTGGGTGAGGAAGAGCTCCTTGTAGTTGGCGAAGTCGACGAGCGAATACTGTGTCTGTCCGCTCTCCACGAGCGAGAGCAGCTCGCCGAAGGCTTCGGCGGCGCGGCGGCACATGTCGGTGTTGTAGGTCTGCGAGCCGGTCGACTCCCAGTTCATGAGCGGGCTGCCGGCCCAGAGGAGGTCTTTGCCGAGATAGCCGAGGGCCATGATTTTATTGATGCGCAGCTCGTTGTTGCCGCGTGTGGGTGCGCCTGTCGAGGTGTTGTCCCAGTTGACAGGGAGCAGCGAGGCTGCTTCGCTGAGGTCGGCTGCGGCGAGATTGGCACAGTCGTGGTAGGAGAGACGGGGCAGAGTGAGCTTGCCGCCCGAGAGCACTTCGTTGATGTAGGGGAGACCGCCGAAGTACTGCATGAGCTGGAAGTGGAAAAATCCGCGGAAGAAGAGAAGCTGTCCGCGTATGATGTCTCTCTGCTCCTGAGTGGCCTCGGTGAGACGGTCGAGGTTGGCCAGGCCGAGGTTGGCCTTGCGGATACCGTACCATGCGCCCTGCCAGAGGGTGGGGCGGTCGCCCACCTTAGCGGGATCGGGAGCATAGTCGGTGGAGAAGTTGTTGATGTCCATGAAGCCGCACTGCCAGCCGTCGTGCTCGGCCTGCCAGCCCCAGAAGTCGCCCTGGTCTACCTTGTAGCCCATGAAATAGTCTTTGCCGACATTGATGATTTCGTCCTCGCCCCAGTTGAAGGAGTTGTTCCAGTAGCCGGTGGTGAAGTTGGGCACGCAGAAGTAGAGCTCTTCGACAAATCCCTGGAAGTTGCGGAAATTCTTGAAGGCTTCGTCGGCGGAGATTTCGCTCTCGGGTGCCTTGTCAAGATAGTCGGTACATCCGGTCAGGGCTGACGCTGACATGCCGGCTAATAGAAGATATGCGATATATGACTTGATTTTTTTCATTTTTCGATGGATTAGATGTCAAATCTGAAACCTATGTTGAAACGCTTGACCGTAGGATATGCGCCCTGGCTGGCGTTGCCTGTGCCGGCAAAGTTTGACTCGCGGTCGTCGGGCATCTTTGACCATACCCACAGGTTGTTGCCGTTGAGATAGAGCTTGAGTGACGAGAGGCCCAGATGTTTGATCCAACTGCCCGAGGTCCAGGTGTAGGCTATCTCGACGTTCTTCAGACGCACGTATGAGCCGTCATAGTGGTTGTAGCGGTTGTCCCAGCCGTTGTAGTAGGAGGGGGTGGAGTTCCACACGGGAAGAGGACGGTCGATGTCGTCGCCGTAGGGGGTCCAGAAGTTGACACCGGCAAAGAGTGTGTTGAGCTTGCCGCGGTATGACTCGAAGACCACGGTGCGGTTGACGTTGGTCACGCCGTAAAACTGCATGTAGAGGCTCCAGCCTTTCCAGTCCCAGCCGATGGTGGCGTTGTAGGTGTTCTGCGGTGTGCCGCTGAATCCGTAGGGGGTGCTGTCGGACGAGTCGATGACACCGTCGCCGTTGTAGTCGACCATGATGGGCTGTCCGGGGAGCTTCTGGTTGTTGTTGGAGTTGTGGGGTGTCATGGCGATGACGTCATCCCAGGTGTTGGCATAGCCTGCGTCATAGATGATGTGGTCCTGGCCGATGGTAAAGCCGGCGGTCTTGCGGTAAGACTCGAGCAGTTCGGGGTCGTCATATTCGAGCACCTTGTTTTCGGCGTGTGTCATGCTGAAGTTGCCCCATACGTGCATGCCGTTGCCGAATGTCTTGTTGAGTCGGAGCTCAAGCTCGTAACCCTTGCTTGATACGCGGCCGAGGTTGGCGGTGGGGGCTGTGCCTCCGAAATAGGAGGGGATGGCACGGCTGCTGCCGTTGACCAGGATGTCGTTGCGACGCTCGTTGAAGATTTCGACTGTACCGGCCACGAGTGATTTCATGAAAGAGAAATCTATACCGAAGTTCTGCTTGAGCGACTTCTCCCAGTGGATGTCGGGGTTGCCTATCTGCGACTCCTTATACCATGTGTAGGGCGAAGTCTGGCCGTCTACGGTCGAGAGCACGAGCGGTGCGTGGGTGGCCCACTGTGTGGCGTAGATCCAACGCTGCCAGATGTTGTCATCGCCCACCTGGCCGATAGAGTAGCGCACCTTGAGGTTGTCGAGCCAGCCGCGGCTGAAGTTCATGAATTTTTCCTGACTGATGCGCCAGCCTACGGCTCCCGAGTTGAAGAACTCGAAGCGGTGGCGGCGGTCAAATTTCTCCGAGCCGTTGTAGGCACCGTTGTATTCTACGAAATATTTGTCGGCATAATTATAGGTGGCGCGGAAGGCCCAGTCCTCGCGATAGTTGGGAAACTCGCTGCCGGTGGCACGCTCGTCGCGGTTGAACACGCCCATGGCTGTCACGTCGTGGTTGCCGAACTTGCGGCCCCAGTTGATCTGTGCCTGATAGAAGAGATTGCGCTGTGTGGCCCAGTCGCGTGTGGCACCGGGCTTGATGCTCCATTTCATGTCTTCGGAGAAGTCGAGGCCGTTGGTCTGGGTCTGCTTTTTCCACATAGTCTCGCCTGTCTCGGGGTCAATCCATTTAGTTTGCGGTTCGTAATAGTTCTCGCATATGCCTCGGTCGGCCTCGACAAACACGTTGTCCCACGACACTGTGGCACTTGCGCGCAGTCCCTGGGTGATGAACGAGAGGTCTTGCTCAAGGGTGAAGTCGGTGTTGATGCGTGTGGTGGTCGTGTATTCCACACCGCCGGTGGCGAGAATCTGCATTGAGTTGGGTGCGCCCTGGCTGTTGGCCGGATAGTAACCCCATGTGCCGTCGGAATATCTGGGGATAAATGCATCGGCAGGTGCACCGTAGGCTGCCTGCCACATCTGTGTGGCACCGAAGGAGTCGTCCGAGACGTTGTAGGGCGATTTTTTCTCGCCGTGCGAGCCCGAGATGTTCATCTTGAACACGGTGGAGCGTGTGATGTTGAAGTCGAGGTTGGAGCGCACGTTCACGCGGTTGAAGCCATAGCCGCCTGTGTAGCCGCGGCCGGTCTCGTATTCGCGGAAGAGGTCACCCTCATGGAGAAAGTCGATGGAGGCGAAATATTTCACGACCTTTGTGCCGCCGCTGATGTTGATGTTAGGGTTGTAGGCAAAGGCCTGTTTCTTGAACAGAGCGTCCTGCCAGTCGACGTTGGGATAACGCTCGGCTTCCTCGAGATTGGCCGGATTGCGGTATTTCTCGATGATGCTCATCGGTGTGATGCTGGCCCATGATTCGGGAGTGAGGCCGAGCTCGCGCTCGATGACGCGGTTGCGCATGTATAAGGCTTCGGGAGAACCTTCGGTGCCGGGGAGCTGCGAGGCTACCTTGGCTGTGAGGTTCATGCCCACCGATATCTTGGCGCGTCCTTCATTGCCTCGCTTGGTGGTGATGAGGATTACACCGTTGGCTCCTTTCACACCATATACGGCGGTGGCCGAGGCGTCCTTGAGCACAGATACCGACTGGACCGAGCCGATGTCGACCGACGACATGGGTCGCTCGATGCCGTCTACGAGGATGAGAGGGTCGCTGCTGTTCCATGAGGTCTGGCCGCGGATAACGATTTTGGGGTCCTCGTCGCCGGGCATACCCGATGACTGCATGGTGACAACGCCCGGAAGGTTGCCGGTAAGGGCCGCGCCGATGCTCGACACACCACCGGTCTTGGCGAGAGTCTCGCCCGTGGCCTGGGTGATGGCACCGACGAGCGACACTTTTTTCTGCTGTCCGTAGCCGACCACAACCACTTCGTCGAGCACTTCCGAGTCACTCTGGAGAGTGACGGTGACATGGTTGCGCCCGTTGAGGGCTACTTCCTGCGACTTCATGCCTACATACGACACGAGCAGGGTGGCTTTTAGCGACTTAACATTAAGAGAAAAGTCTCCGTCAAATCCTGTGGCGACACCGTTGTTGGTGTTGCCTTTCTCCTGGACTGTCACACCGATGAGGGGTTCGCCGGTGTCGTCGACGACCGTGCCGGTCACGATGTCGGCCATAGCGGCCGATGTACCCGTGACTAACATAGCCAGCAACAGGAGAATGTAATGAAGTTTTTCAGTTACATTTTTCATTGCAATAAAGTTATTAAAAATGATATTAGATTGAATCTTTGTTCAATTTCTATTATAGTATGGTAAGGGGAATGGTAAGGAATGACAGGTAAGGCATTTATCATTCAACGTCAGATGCGTAAAGGCCTATGGTGGTGCCGGTGAATCCTCCGGCCTTGGCCGTTGACATGAAAGCGGCGTCGAGATCTGAGGCCAGTGTCTGCCATGAGGAGCCGTTGTCGGTAGAGTAGGCGAAGTCAAGGCTGAGGCCTTTTGACTCCACGCGCAGGTCGACCGACGAGTTATCGGCTTCGAGAGCCTGGAAGGCGAGTTCTTCGGTGCCGGTGTCGGAGATGCGTCGGAGCACTATGTGTTGCGAGCCGTCTCTGAGAGCTTTGCCGAGAAAATACTGGTGGAGTTCGTCCTTGAACAGCAGCATGCCGGCACACTGCCTGTCGTGGGAGGGAACAAAGGTGAGTGTGGTCGAGGCTGTGTATTTATGGTGCTGTATGCGGCGGCATACAAAGGGGAGTACAGCCTTGTCGGTTGAGTTGACGTTGCCACACCTGAGGGTGAGATGTCCGGGGTTGGATGTAAGGGAGTAGTATTCGGTGGCCGGGCCGCGCAGGGTGTGCCACTCAGGGCCGAGGATGCTGTCGGTGAAGTTTTCTTTCCAAGCAAAGTTGCCGGTCATGGATGAGGTGTCACGCACGGTGCCGGGCATGTCAAACTGCATGGCTACGGTTTCGCCCTCGCGTGTGATGTAGGGCCATCCGTCCTCGGTCCAGCGCACGGGGAGCATGAATGTCTCTCGGCCGAGATTCTCGATGTCGTTCTCAATGGGTCGGCATGCGAGAAATACGCTCCACCATGATCCGTCGGGTGCTTTGACGAGGTCAGCGTGTCCGGCGCATGTTACGGGATTGCTGCGCGAGCTGTCGAGTGTGCGCTGGGTGAGTATCGGGTTGCCTTCCCACGGCTCGAAGGGGCCCATGGGCGAGTCTCCGCGATATATCACTTCGCTGTGCTGAGTGCTTGTGCCGCCCTCGGCTGTCATCAGATAGTATTGTCCGTCTATTTTATAGATGTGGGGGCCCTCACACCAGATGGGTTTGTCCTGGGGGCGCACTCCTTTATTGACGATAATCCTGCGTTCGCCGACACAGCGGTCAGTGGCTGTGTCAAACTCCACGATTCTCACTGTCCGGTGGCCGGGATACTCGGGCTCGTTGTCGGGAGCGTCATCGTTGTTGACTATGTAGGCCTTGCCGTCCTCGTCAAAGAAGAAAGCGGGGTCGATGCCCTGCACTTCGGGGAGCATAATGGGGTCGCTCCAACCCTCGGCTGGATTTTGTGTCTTTACAAAGAAGTTGCCTGCTCCGACATTGGTGGTGACCATGTAGTAGGTCTTGTTGGCGGGATTGTAGGCGATGTCGGGCGCAAAGATGCCGCCGCTCACGTGTTGTTTCTCGAGATTTTTAAGTTGCGAGGGGCGGTCGAGCACATAGCCTGTCTGTTTCCAGTTGACGAGGTCGCGGCTGTGAAACAGGGGCACCCCCGGATAGTAGGTAAAGGTGGATGTCACCAGATAGTAGTTGCCCTTGTCATCGGCGCAGATGGAGGGATCGGAATACCATCCCGGCAGGATGGGGTTGTAATACGAGCTTTCGCCGGCCGGAGGATTGGCGGCATAGAAGTCATCGTTGCCCATGTAGGAGAATGAGCTGAAGATGGCGTGTGAGTCCTGAGGCTCTATGCCACCTGTGCCGGTCGCGCAGCCTGTGACAGCCGTCGCCAGCAGCATGAGGCCTGCATGTAGATGACAATGCTTGGTTTTCATGATTAATTATGGTTTATCGGTTACGTTTCTTGATATGTCGTAATTGAGCTATGTCGGTTGCCGGGACGTCTGCGTGAAAATGGGTCGAAGGAATCGGGCCGGTGTCAGCGTCGCGACCCGATTCCTTGACCGCAGTCCTAAAACAATCTACCTGTACATATTCTCAATGAAGAAGTCATGGCGGTGTCTTTTGATATATGGCAAAGTTACATCCATCCTTGTCCATGTGCGTTAAGTATCGTAACATGTAAAATAAAATACCGGTGCGGTCGTTAATATTTGTAATAATTGTGTTAATAATTGTCTCATTGTCGATGTGTAAAGGTGTGTGGGCATATCGGAAGCCGGGTGTATGAGTGTCATAGTACACTCATACACCCGGCTTTTTCACGTAACTTCTCAGTTGAGGCGGCTATGTGTCTGACTCTTTCCGGCCAGCTTCTGAACGCAACTCTCCGCTGAGATATTTGGCTCGATATTCCGACGGAGAGAAGCCTGTGAATTTCTTGAATGCCGTCGAGAAGTAGGTCTGTGAGGTGAAGCCTACGGCATATGCTATCTGTGTCACCTCGACGTCGGGTTTCTGAAGAAGTATACAGGCTTGTTTGAGACGCGTGTTGCGGATGAAGTTGCTCGGGGTCATGCCTATGAGATCCTTGAGCTTGCGGTGGAGGTGTACGCGGCTGATGCCTGCGCTCTGGCCGAGCATCTCGACGTTGAGCCCGGGGTTGTCGATGTTGTCGTTGATGATGCTGATGATGCGTTCCATCAGAGCTTCGTCATAGCCTTTGATTTCAGGCACCGGGGTGGATGATTCGGTGTCCTGTACGCCCGAATATTTGCCTTTGAGACGCAGACGGTTGTCGATGAGGCTGTCGATAAGCGAGTCGAGCTCGTTTATACTGAACGGTTTGCTCAGATAGCCGTCAGCTCCACGGTCCCATCCTTCGATACGGTCGGCAATGTCGCTCTTGGAGCTGAGTATGATGACGGGTATGTGGTGGAGGTTGATGTTGTTTCTTACGAGCCGCAGGAATGTAAGTCCGTCCATCACCGGCATCTTCACGTCACACACCACCAGGTCAACACTCTCTTCGGTGATAATCTTCATGGCCTGAGAGCCATCGGAGGCGGTGACAGTCCTGTAGCCAAGTTCCTCAAGGTGGTGGTCGATGTATTGGCGCAGCTCGGCGTCGTCATCGACTATGAGTATGCGTTTGGCGTGTGCGATGTTGCGCCGGCGGCTTATGGTGTTGTGATTGTCAGGTGTTGTGAGGTCGTTGCCTACAATGTTGCGGTCGTTGCGAATGCTTGCATAGCCTGTTGTCTCCTCTTCATTGTCATGTTCGCGCTGAAGTTCGGAGGGGGCGTAAGCCGACTCGCTGACGGGTATTGTAACTGTAAATTCGCTGCCTCGGATGCCGTCGGTGCGGTTGCGGCCGCTGATGGTGCCGTGATGGAGCTCGGTGAGGCGTCGGCACAGGTCGAGCCCGATGCCTACTCCGGCGGTGCCGGCTGTGTGATTCTCTCGTCCACGGTAGAAGCGTGTGAATATCTTGTCCAGATTGCGCGGATCGAGTCCTATGCCGGTGTCGGTGACACGTATTACACTACTTACCCCCCCCCGATTTCAGTGAGTTAGCTGTAGATAGCAATACTGTTATCTCTCCTCCCGGCTGGGTATATTTAATGGCATTGGATATTATGTTGACCAGGATTTTGTCGAGATTATCGCGGTCAATCCATACTTTTTCGTCCGGTTGTCCTGAGTGGTCAAATGTCAGTGTAATCTTCTTGTCGGCAGCCTGTGGCTTGAACATGTCGACGAGTTCGCCGACAAAGGCTGTGAGGTCAGTCTTACGGCACAATAGGCGCATGCCGCCTTTCTCGATTTTGCGCAGGTCGAGCAGTTGGTTGATGAGCGAGAGTATGCGCTGGCCGTTGCGGTGCATCACGCGCAGTTTCTCGTTGACAGCCGGTGAGAACGGTTCTCGGAGCAGAGATTCGAGAGGCGTGAGCATCAGTGTTATCGGTGAGCGTATGTCGTGGGAGACGTCCATGAAGAATTTTATCTTTGCGTCGTAGATTTTTTCCTCTCTTTTCTTTTTCATCACTATGGCCGATAGCACTATCACCGACAAGATTATCAGCAGGTAGATGGCTTTTGCCACATTGCCCATATACCATGGAGTGGAGATTTTGATGAAGATATGTGACTCCTCGGAGTATATGTTGTTGTCCATTGCCTTGAGTGACAGGCTGTAGGAGCCGGGGTCGAGGTGGGGTAGATATATCACGTTATCACCCGGGGCAGAGATGACCCAGTCGTTGGAGTAGCCCGACAGCCTCCACATGTAGCGCACATTGGCTCCGTCACGAAAGTCGAGAGTGGAGAGCCGCAGCGTCAGAGCGTTGTCTTTGTAGGGGAGTCTTATGCTTAGCGGCTCGGCCGATGTGATGACTTTACGTCCGTTGATCTCGGTCAGATTGTTGATGCGCTCGCCGTTGAGCAACATGGATGTCACTCTCACTTTGGCGTCAAATCCGGTCTCGGGGATTGAATCGGGACAGAACATGGTGATGCCGAGGTCGCTGCCCAGCACAATGTCGCTGTCGGCTGTGGGCCGTCCGAATGAAAAAGCGTTCTCTTTAAGTCCGTATCCGCCGTAATATACTGAGATGTCTTTACCGTCGGCCGACATGTGGTTGAGTCCGCGTTTTGTAGCTATCCACCAACCGCCGTTGCGGTCGGTGATGACTGCTCTGACGTCATTGTCGGTGAGACCGTCAAGCGTGGTGTATTTACGCAGCAGAAATTTATGTGGGTCGTAATGTACCAGTCCATGGCTTGTTCCGGCCATGACTGAACCGTCGGATTGCGGCTCGAGGG
Organism: Duncaniella muricolitica; assembly: GCF_910574735.1. NCBI lineage: Bacteria > Pseudomonadati > Bacteroidota > Bacteroidia > Bacteroidales > Muribaculaceae > Duncaniella > Duncaniella muricolitica. The sequence continues at coordinate 18,423 of NZ_CAJTCF010000071.1, forward strand.
CAAATGTGGCACCTTTGACAAACGGAGCCTGGTCAAGAGGAGACAGTTCGTCGGCTGCAATGTCGTAATAGGAGATGCCTCCGTAGAGGCCTATCCACACAGCGGAAGAGTCGGCCGACAGTTCCATTGATGTGAAGTAGGGATTGTTGAGCCTTCCGCCTTCGGTGTCTGACTCATACCACTTGCGAGAGCCTGTCGAGGGGTTGTATCTCATAAGCCCTATGCCGTGAAATCCTGCCAGAATGTCACCGTCGGGAAGGACGCAGGTCTTGAGTGACGGATATTTGCCGGGATAGTCGAGGACTTTGCGCAACTCGCGTCCGTCGGGGAGCGAGATGCTCCATATGCCGTCGTTGGATACTCCGATGTACAGACGGTCGCCTGATGTTGTCAGTGATGTCACTGCCCCGTGGGATGGAATGTCGACCTGCGATAGCTTGCGGCCGGAGCTGTCAAGCTCCGCAACACTGTTGGCAAAACCGACGATTATCTTGTTGCCCCACACGGCAAAACCGCCCAGACCTCCGCAGAAGTCGGGCAGTGAGGATGACAGCGGATGGTATGAGAACGGGATTGCCTCGCGCGGGATGCATGCGAGGCCGCGGTAGTTGCAACCTATCCACAGGTGGCCGTCACTGTCGGCGTGGATGCTTCCGAGCTTGGTGTCCTTGAGGCTTATGGATGGCAGATATACGTCGGGATAGCGAGTGGCTTCACTCGCTCCCGGCTCTATTTTCCAAAGGCCGTCGGCGGCTGTGGAGTAATATACGCTGCCATCGGGTGACTTGGTGAAATTCTTGATGTATTTACATCCGTCGTTATCCGAACAGATGGTGCTGACACTATTGTCATCAGCCGATATGCGAAAAATGTCGTTGACCGAACTCAGCAATATATCACCGTTGTCTTCAATCACAATGTCGGTGATGTAGGCATCGGTGACACTGACCTCCGAGACATTGCCGTTGCGGTTGACGATGGCGACCTTGCCGTTGTTGGTGCCTACATACAGGCGTCCGTCAGGGGCTGAGGTGAGACAGTTGAAGCCGAGCTCGGCCGTCCGGTTGAGCAAGTATCTCACTGCAGTCGGCCGTTCGCCGGTCTCGTCGATAATGTATAGGCCGAGCCCGCCGACAATAAAAGTTATGGTGCCGTCGGTCTGTTCGCATATGTCAGCTATATAACCGCTGTAATTGATTGAGGGGAGAGTGATGCGTTGAAAAGAGTCGGACTGTGCGTCATAGAGATTCAGGCCGTTTGACGTGGCGGCCCATACGCGTCCGCGAGAGTCGGCGAAGACATGTATGATGCGGTTGTCGCTGATGGTGCCGGGGTTGTTTTCGTCATGACGGTAGTAAAAGTAGTTGTTTCCGTCAAATTTTATCAGGCCGTTGTCGGTGGCAATCCATAGAAAACCGTCATCATCGCGACAAAAATCCTCATATATGCCGACAGTGAAAGCCGGGTCGGAAAACATGCGCCCTGTGCGGGCCGTTACGGCTACCGCTGTCACACTTGTCAATATCGCATATATACTCAATAACAGTACACATATTCTTTTTGTAATGTTCATGGCAATGATATTTCACAATTCAAAGATATATCTTTTTGGTCACACATTACATATCATATTTCTGAAAAATCCCGGCATGTCCAAAATTTAACGACTATGTTACATTTTTTAACGCAAAAGGGGATGATGTGGTGTCGGATTGGTGTATACGTTGGCAGTGGTAGTGAGAGGGGGGGCGAGATGTCAGGGCGGAAGTTGGGCGGTAAGGTTTTTGTGGATTAATTTTGGCTGTTTTTAACTTGTTTTTTTATAATGTACAAAAAGCAGCTATGGCAACGATTAAAGTAAAGTTTCGCCCGTCGGCGGTCGCAGAGCGCGAGGGTGCAATCTATTATCAGATTATACATGAGAGAAGGGTGAGGCAATTGCTCACGCAATACAGGGTGATGCCTGAGGAGTGGGACGGCTGCCGCATGACGGTGAGGGTGGTTGCTGACAGTGTGCGCCGCAGACATGTGATGGCTGTGCGCGAGATGGTGAGATGTGATATGGAGCGTCTTGTGCGTATAGTACGCCGTCTTGATGACGAGGGTCTGGGATATACGGCCGATAATGTGGTCGAGGAGTTCAGACGATATGGCGAGGAGTATTCGCTGTCGAGCTATATGGAGGATATGATAAGACGGTTGAGGGGCAACGGCAAGATCAGGACGTCGGAGACTTACAGGTCGGCGTTGCTGAGTTTCCGCAAGTTTCTGTGTGAGTCGCAGGTGGACGGATGTATGGACGGAGGCCGGGATATCATGCTTGACAGTCTTAACAAGGAGGTGATGGAGGCTTATGAGGCATGGCACCGCAATCGCGGGGTGATGCCAAATACGATTTCGTTCTATATGCGCATATTGCGTGCGGTGTATAACCGTGCGGTGGAGGCTGAGATTATTGAGAACCGTTATCCGTTCAGGTATGTCTACACGGGCATTGACAGGACTGTGAAGCGGGCGTTGCCGCTGTCGGTCATCAGACGCATCAAGGGGCTTGACCTGTCGGGGATGCCGGGGCTTGATTATGCGCGCGATATGTTTATCATGAGTTTTATACTCCGAGGCATGAGTTTTGTGGATATGGCTTATCTGCGCAAGTGTAATCTTCGCGACGGTTATGTGACTTACCGACGGCGCAAGACGGGACAATTGTTGACTATAAAGTGGACGCGCGAGATGCAGATAATCCTTGACAAGTATAGGGAGAATGCGAGTGATTTTCTGTTGCCTATCATCCGCAGAGGTGATGTGAATGAGCGTGTGGCTTACCGTAATGCGGGTTATAGCATCAACAGGAGTCTGAAACGTGTCGGAAGAATGGCCGGGCTGGAGATACCGCTCACACTCTATGTGGCGCGCCACAGTTGGGCGTCGGCAGCCAAGGCCAAGGGGGTGCCTGTCGGGGTAATCAGCGAGGGGATGGGGCATGACAATGAGGCGACGACGAGGATATATCTGGCGTCGCTTGACACGTCGGCCGTCGACAGGGCCAATGCTCTGATACTCCGAGGTCTGGTGCAATGAGGAACGCGGGGAGACACATGACGGCTCTGTGCATGTGTCTCCCCGCGGTTGCCCGAGGGTTTTTGAAGATGTCAATATTGTGTTTTACAGTTATAGATTATTTTTTGAGCTCTTCGAGGATGGTGGAGACGAGGAGGTCGTGGTCGCGGAAGTCGGGCCGCGGGGTGACTGTGCCTTTGCGGTCGACGAGGAAGTAGTAGGGGATGCCGTCGATGCCGTATCGGTCGTAGATGGCTCTGGACTGGGCTTCGGTGAAGAGGGGGGGAGTTTTTTTGAACTTTTTATGTGATTTTTTTGAACCTGTCGCGAAAATTGAGACATCGCGGCGGTAATTTTGCATCGTAGACAATGAGAATGGCCCGGTGGTGGAATCGGTCAGACACGCTTTATATTGAAGTTGTTTAAACTAATTTGATTTGTGAAATTTTTTAAGGAAAATAACGATAAAAGCGAGGAAATTCCAACCTTTCCAACTGGAGACGGTGGTATCGAAGCGGTTGAG
>NZ_CAJTCF010000072.1:0-21075 GCF_910574735.1 Duncaniella muricolitica
AATTTTTAGTGTTAAATTTTCATGCTAAACATCAGATTTTTAACGGATTAAACACTTGGCTCCTCGGAGCCGTTAACAAATTCTCAAAAAATAACCGAAGTATTGAAAGGATAATCGACTTTTTATAGGAAGCAACAATGGATTATTGACATATGATTATGCCTCGGGGCAAGTAATCGAATCTGACATTGATTCACCAAAAGAAATCAGATCTTTACTATTGATCGATGATGATATTTGGGTCGGGGGTCTAAATGGCATATATAAATTTAATCTAAACAGTAATATTATAACTGATTATTCCAAAGGGTTGCCGCATAAGTCGGTTTACTCTATCATGCGTGACAGCAGAGGCATATTATACGTTGGCACATATAATGGTTTAGCTCGTTGGGATATTAATGCTGAAATGTTTCGACCGTTGAAGGTCAAAGCTGATGACTTTGAACTTTCCTCCCGTTTATTTGCAAATTGCTTATTGGAATCTCAAGATAAGGAACATATTTATATTGGCGGAGAAGGGTCTTTGTACATGTACACCCCTGCAAATGATAACTGGGAAAAGATAGCACTTATTGGAAATAACAATATTAAAAGCCTGTATAATGGCGGCAATGGCCATATACTAATAGGCACTGACGATGGAGTATTTGATATGTCAAAAGAGTGCATAAAACATTATCGACATGATTCAAGACGGGAACTGAGCCTTGCAGATAATGAAATTTGGTGCATATATTCTGATTCTCAAAATAACGTATGGGCTGGACATGAACGAGGTTTCTCTATAGCATCTATCTCAAATTATTTACGTACTATTGAATTAAGTGCTCTTGCCCATTCGGGAGAAGGGAATGAAATTCATTCAATATATAGAGATACTAAGGACAATCTTTGGTTTGCTGGAAACAACGGAGTGATACGCCTGTCGTATGATTCTACACCTCATTGGTATAGACATACCGATTTACCTAATTCACTTTCACACAATAGAGTTCGTGCTATACATGAAGATGCTGAAAATAATATATGGTTTGCAACAGATGCCGGCATTAATAGACTTAATAGAAAAAATGATACGTTTGATGTATTCTATATCGTTGACAAACAAGGAGAACACAATTCTAATTGGGTATATGCTTTAATTGAAGATGATACACACTTTTGGATAGGAAGTTTTCTGAATGGCCTTCATTACGTTGATAAGAAAAAATTCAATAGTTCGGATAGGACAATTGTTTCAGATATGTCTATAAATGCTGAAAATAAGTCTTTAGAATTGTCTAACAATCTTGTAAACGACGTAGTTAAAGATCAGGGGGGTAATATTTGGATTTTGTTGTTCAGAGATAACACATTAACTAAGTTCTCTCCTACTTCAAACAAAGTCATTAAATATGATATTTTTGATTTAACAGGAGGATACCCGACAAATATAAGTTCAGATAATCAGGGCAGAATATGGTGTGCGTTTAAAGGCGGAGTTATTATTTTTTCCGAGAACGATAAATATGATATAGTAAAATTTCCGCATACAAACAGTGATGAAACTGTTTTAGCTCTTGGGAAAGTAGGAAATGGAATGTGGATTTCTACCCAAAGTAATGTTTGGAATATCAATGGACTAACATTAGAGGCTAATTTACTGCCAATTCCACAAAAATCCTATACTGCCGTATATGAAGATACTTTGAATAACAAGGTCTATCTTGGGGGAACTGATGAGATACTTGAGGTTGCTAATAATATTACCGATAATTCCACAGACTATAAGACTATTCGAATGGTCTTAAATGACAGAGGTGAAGGACATTTGAATTTATCTGATATAAAGGGAGGAACCAACGGAATGACAATACCTTATGGTGGAAACATAACACTTGTCATTAGTTCTCTTGATTATTCTCCAGAGTCTGTACATCGCTACATGTATAAACTTGCAGAATCCCCAACTGACACAATAGGAGGATGGATTGTAATGCCAGAAGGGACTAATATAATAACATTCTCAGACCTAAAAATGGGTGAATACAATGTCTTGGTTAAAGCCGTGGGTTCTCCGATGGATCCAATTGCTGTACCCTTAAAGGTTAAATCCCCTTGGGCACTCTCTTGGTGGGCGATAATGGCATATATATCCATTGCAATTGTGGTTATATATTGGATTGTATGGTATATGCGTAAAAAGAACAGCAGAACTCTACAAGAACAGGAAAGGCAATCGGCTTTGGAAAATGTGGAACGAAAGTTATCATTTCTTTCAACAATATCCCATGACCTTAAAACACCATTGTCTATGATTCTTGGTCCGGTTAGTTTGATGAAAGAGAAAACAAAGGATCCGGAGAACAAAAAAAACCTTGAAGTTGTCTATGATAATGCTGTGCGTTTGAACAATATGATTCACCGCACTCTGGAACTGCAACATCTTGAAGACACCGATGAGAACTTATTGATACTTTCTATTTTTGATGCGGTCGAGTTTTGCAAAGGAGTCTTTGAGATATTCAAAGAGAATAATCCGCAGAAAAACTTTATATTCCATTCCTCTGTACCTCAGATTTTAATTGAAGCTGATGCTGTAAAGTTTGAATCTGTTATCACAAACTTGCTGTCAAATGCTTGTAAATATTCTGACGATGGAGCAACAATTTCATTTGGCATAAGTCCACACGAAGATCACGTTGAAATTGTTGTATCTGATGATGGCGTTGGGATTTCAGATATAGACCAGCCATTGGTTTTTCAGAGGATGTTCAGAGCTCCATCTACCTCTAAATTAAAAGAAGGTACCGGTTTAGGGTTATATCTCATAAAAAAAATATCTTGAGCTCATGAACGGCAATATTAGTCTGTTCAGCAAGGAGGGGCAAGGAACTTCATTTGTCGTAACTTTACCAATAACTAAAAAGTTGTTGCCTAAAGACCAACAAGTCGTGTCGCTTGAGGATAATTGTAAGCCGAAAATACTCATCGTTGAAGATAATTCACAAATTGCAGGATTTATAACAGATGTCCTTAAAGATAAGTATAAATGTATTACATCTGAGAATGGACGCTCAGGCATTGCAATCGCTTCATCATTTATCCCCGACCTTATTATCGCAGATGAAATGATGCCTATTATGAGTGGTCTTGATATGGTGAAATTACTTAAACAAAACCCTCGGTTGGCATTCATTCCAATAATAATGTTAACAGCCAAATCTGACAACAAGACAGAAAATGAGAGTATCAAATTGGGCATAGACATTTTCATGACTAAACCATTTGAGCCATCTGCATTGCTTGGACGGATAAACCAATTGTTAAAATCACGAACAGACATAAAGGAAAAAGTTCGCATTCAGGCCATAACCGAGGCGGAATCAAAACCGATAGAAGCTGAATCCACAAATGAGAAGATGCTTGCAAAAATCGCTAAGATAATAGAGGATAACATTTCCGATCCGGATTTGAATGTAAATCTTTTATGTGAAAAAAGTGATGTTGCCCCAAAACAGCTGTATCGTCTTATAAAAAAATATATGGGGTTGGCTCCTCTTGATTACATCAGACGTGTAAGGCTTCAAAAGGCAGCAATGCTTTTAAGCCAACACAGATTTACCGTTTCAGAAATAAGTTATATGGTCGGCTTCAAGACTCCATCATATTTTTCAAAATGTTTTCAAAATCAGTTTGGAGTAAAGCCAAGCCAATATCAATCTGATGATGAAACCATAGACAAAAAGTAGGACAAAAAGTAGATGTAACGCAGTTTTTGATCCGGGTTGTCCAATGTGTTGTATATATTGTCCTATAACAGACACTATAATATAGTCGTTTAATCTAACTTTGCAATATCTCAGACAGGTATAATTAATAGGGTAAGAAAGATTGATTTTTAGTTTGTTCGGAAATGGCTAATACCATTTGATCACCTTAAATAATTTAATAAACAACAATACATTTCTAATGGACAAAGCAGTTTGTGCCTCCGAAATAAAGAGTTGGTTGTTGGGGCTCATCCTCACAATTCTCTTTATACCCGTTTCGGCATTCGCACAAAATCAAAGGACAGTTACGGGTACTGTCAGTGATGAGACTGGAGAACCGCTTATCGGTGCGACGGTCAAAGTTGTAGGAGAGCCAATAGGTGTCGCAACTGACATCGATGGACACTTTATCCTAAATGTGCCTAACAGTGCAAAACAATTGTTGATTTCCTATGTAGGATATGACAATCTTACGGTGGATATCACATCTGAAGTGATGAATATTATGATGAAACCGAATTCCGAAATTTTGGATGAGGTTGTAGTCATCGGTTATGGCGTGAGGAAAAAGGATGACCTCACTGGGTCTGTATCTACAGTCAGTGAGAAGGATTTTAACAAAGGTATGATTTCCTCGCCTGAAGAACTTGTTAATGGCAAGATTGCAGGTGTGCAGATTGTAAACGGAGGTGGTTCCCCAACCTCCGGTTCGACAATCCGCGTGCGTGGCGGTGCATCGCTCAATGCTTCAAATGATCCTCTCATTGTTCTTGATGGAGTTCCAATGGAAGTAGGCGGTTCTGTAACTGGTAGTGGTAATTTCCTGAGCTTGATAAATCCCAATGACATTGAAAGCATGACGATTCTTAAAGACGCGTCTTCAACAGCCATATATGGTTCCCGTGCATCTAATGGTGTCATTATTATCACGACAAAGAAAGGCAAAGGTGACGGTATCAAAGTTTCGTTCCAAACGACAAATTCTATATCGACCAAGACCAAGACTTCCGATATGCTCTCAACCGATGAATTTATTGGCATAGTTAATGAATTAGGTACAGATCGTCAGAAATCTCTTCTTGGCAATAGCCGTACAAATTGGAATGATCAGATTTATCAGACAGCTTTTGGTACAGATAATAATCTTAGCGTATCAGGACGAGCCACGTCGTGGTTGCCATTCCGTGTATCGGCCGGAGCATATTATCAGGATGGTATTCTCAAAACCGACAACGCAAAGCGATTCACAGGTAATCTGAATCTTACACCCTCGTTTTTCCGTGATGAACTACGTTTCCAGTTTAGTTTGAAAGGCACATATTCTAAAAATAGATTCGCTGATACGGGTGCGATCTGGGGCGGTGCCACATTAAATCCTACTATTCCTGTATATTCCGGTAACGATTCTTTTGGTGGATATAATGAGGCTATTGATGCCAACGGTATTCCTGTAACAGGTGCTTTGGCAAACGCATTAGGTCGTCTAAATCAATACAAATCCACATCTGATGTATATCGAGTGATTGGCAACATTGATGTTGATTGGAATATCCGTTGGGTAAAGGGATTAAGACTCCACGCAACCGGAGGTTATGACTGGTCCAAAGGGGAAGGATATATTTACGTTCCTAAAGAAGCCATATCATATTACACAACCGGTGGCAGAGACTACAAATACGGTCCGCAAAAGAACTATAATCGTTTGTTGACTATATATGCCAACTATAATCGAGATTTCGAGGCTATTAACTCAAATGTAGATGTAACATTTGGTTATGACTATCAGTATTGGAAATACACAACGCCTTTTTACGCCGTTCTTAATGCAGATGGTGTACAGCAATCAACATCCGCGGCAACAGATCAACGACACTCTCTCATTTCATATTATGGCCGCTTGAATTATACATTTATGAACCGTTATCTTCTGACGGCGACTGTTCGTCGGGATGGCTCTTCACGCTTTTCAAAAGACAATCGCTGGGGTACATTTCCTTCAGTAGCTCTTGCTTGGCGAGTATCACAGGAGAACTTCTTTGAGCCACTTCGTGGTTGGGTAAATGACCTTAAACTCAGAGCATCTTATGGCGTTACCGGTCAGCAGGATGGAATTACAAACTATGGATATATTCCTGTTTACACTCCCGGTCTTGATGGAGCACAATATATGTTTGGAGGGAATCCGGTATATACCTATCGTCCCGAAGCATATAATCCTGATTTGAAATGGGAAACTACCAAATCATGGAACTATGGTATTGATATATCTTTACTTGAAAACCGGTTTACATTCTCCGCAGATTATTATACCCGCAAAACAGAAAACCTTCTTGCAACTGTTCCTGTGCCAGCCGGAACAAACTTTGACAAATTGATGCTTGAGAATGTAGGCAATGTTGATTCAAAAGGATTAGAGCTTGCGTTAACCGCACATCTAATAGATAATAAAGATTGGTCTTGGTCTATGACTGCAAATGCAGCTTGGCAACGTGTACGCATCAAGAACCTGACGCTTACGCCTGGTGCTCCAAGTCCTGATACTGAGGTTGGTCCTTGGATTGATGCATACCAGATGCAGGTATTCTCCACAGATTATGCGCCCTATTCATTCTATCTATACAAGCAGTTGTACGATCAGGAAACAGGCAGACCTATTGAGGGTCTCTATGCGGACTTGGATGGCGATGGGGAGATAACAACAAATGACCGTTATCATTGCCATTCCCCAGCCCCTGATTGGATTTTGGGTCTATCAACAAACCTGAGATATAAGAAATGGTCTTTGTCAACTTCTCTTCGAGCCAATATCGGAGGATACATCTTTAACGGCATGGCAATGAATACAGGTGCTTGGGAAACCATGAGTTATAATGATTATCAGCTTAATAATCTGAATCGCAGTTTCCTTGACACCAGATTTACACGCCGTCAGTATTTAAGCGATTATTATCTTGAAAACGCATCGTTCCTGAAAATGGATAATTTACAGCTGACATATGATTTCGGCCAGATTTATAAGAGCCTGAATCTACATGTATCAGCAATGGTTCAAAACGTGTTTACCATTACGAAATATAAAGGCGTTGATCCTGAAAGCGGAAACGGAGTTGATACAGCAGTTTATCCGCGTCCTCGGACATATTCAGTAACAGTTGGACTTAATTTCTAAAATATCGAAAAATGAGAATACTTAATATATTATCAGGACTTATGGTCGGATTTGGGCTGTTACTGAGTAGCTGCACCGATGACCTCGATCAGATGCCTGTAACAGAAACGACATCGCAGGATGTCTATTCAAATCCAGAGAACTATAAAAAAGTTCTCGCCAAGATTTATGCGTCTTATGTTCTCGCTGGACAAGGTCAAGGAGGTGACAATGGCGACTTGACAACAATCAACGGACAAGATTTCTCAAGAGGTTATTTCAACCTTCAAGAAGCAGCTACCGATGAAGTTGCCAATACATGGTTGTCTGGAAACAACCTGATTGATTTGACCTACATAAATTGGAGTCCAAAAGATTCATGGGTGTCAGATTCATATTATTGGTTGTTTTTCAACATCACTCTTTGCAATGAATTCTTGCGCCATTGTTCTGATGTAGAAATCAGCAAATTCTCTGCACCGGAACAGGAAGAGATTAAGAGCTTCCGTTCTGAAGCCCGTTTTATGAGAGCATTCAGTTATTGGATGGTTCTTGACCTTTACCGTAAAGGTCCCAAGGTGGATGAAAACACACCTGTCACCGGCTTCATCCCTGAAGCATATGACGGACCCGGTCTGTTTGATTTCATTGAAAGTGAGTTGAAGGAGCTTGTCACCGAAAGTTCCGCATCTGCTTTGCCTGATTCTAATGAATACGGACGAGCAAGCAAACCTACTGCCTGGGCTCTTCTTGCAAGGCTATACCTTAATAGCGCAGTTTATAGAGGGACTGTTGATACTAAATATTATACTGAATGTATCACAGCATGCCACAAAGTGATTTCAAATCCCTCCTATTATCTTGAGCCGGATTATGCAAAACTCTTCAACGCTGATAATCATAAGCGTACTCATGAGATATTGTTCGCTATGGTATGCGATGCAACCACATCTGTAACTTGGGGTGGTGGTACTTATCTGGTATGTGGGTCATGTGGTAACTCCAGTACTCAGGATCCTGCAAAATATGGTTTGACAAACGGCTGGGGTATGTTCCGTGCCCGTGGAGAAATCACCTCCAAATTCGGAGACATCGCCACAACAGGTGATTCTCGTGCTATGTTCTACACAGATGGTCAGGAGCAGTTCTTTACAGGTGCTATAGATAATCAATCTGAGGGCTATTTCTTTGAGAAGTTCACTAATCTTACAGATGATGGTGTCGCAGCCTCTAACTCAGCTGCAACTGGCTGTTCAACAGACTATCCAATGATTCGACTGGCTGATGTGTATCTGATGGCTGCCGAAGCTTTACTGAGAGGTGGGGCAGGTATTTCAAGAGCAGAAGCACTCGAATTAGTTAATAAAGTTAGGTTACGTGCTTACAACGGTGATGAAAGTGGCAAGATTTCTGACGGAGATTTCACTCTTGACTTTATTCTTGATGAACGTGGACGAGAACTATATCTTGAATCAATACGGCGAACAGACCTTGTCCGGTTTGACAAGTTCACAACCGATTCGTATATCTGGCAATGGAAAGGTGGCGTACTGGATGGTCGTGCTGTAAATGCAAAATATAACATATATCCGATTCCGGATACAGACTTGACTGCTAATCCAAATCTTACAAACCCATTATATTGATATTAAATCATGAAAATTTTTAATATAATTCGGACAGCATTGATGTCGGGAGCTTTTATAATGGGCTTGGCATCATGCGAAAGCGACATAGAGCCTGTCTATGTCATACCTTCCGATGACATTACATTAGGAGGTGCGACAGGAGAAATAATCCTGAGTGCAAATAATCCCCAGGCTCTCGCCATGACCATTTATTGGAGTGGCGATGGACAGTTGTCCTTGGATAACTCTCTTATACAGGCGCCTGTCAATGCTGCGGAAGAGACACTTCAATTGTCTAAAGATGAGCAGTTCTCATCAACAATAGATCTAACTGTAGAAAAAGGTGTACGTTCAAAACAGTTCCTTTGCGAAGAACTCAACTCTTTATTAGGCCGTCTTGGATATACAGCTGATGAGAAAGCACCTCTGTACATTCGTGTTCGCTCAGTTTTGGCTGCCAATGTTGAGCCGACGTATTCATCAGTAATCAAGGTAATGGTTCAATCCTACCGAATACACCTCATTCTGGGCACTGTTCTTGATAAAGATTGGAATGAAACGTCCATGAAACTTGCTTCGCCAGAAGAAAATGGTATCTATAAAGGATTCATGGGAGTAAATGGTTGGACTAACTGGTGGTTCCGTGAAGCAAACAACGTAGTGTGGGGCAATCTTGGAGAATCCGGTAAAACGTTCTTTGCCTCCTCTGCTGATGACCATTGGAATTTCTGGTTCCCCGATCCTGCCGGTTGCTACTTTACAACGCTTAATACAGTTGAGGGCTGGTGGAGCGGTCTTCACATTGAAAACTTAACCGTATCGGGTGATATAGTAGGTGAGATGACATACAATATGAAGGCAAATCAATGGACTCTTCCCATAAATCTCACTTCGGCCTCAACGGTTTCAATAAGTATTAAGGGACAAGGTAGCCTATATAATAAGGAAACTTCGGATATGGGACCGGCTATTCAACAGAATGTCGCATTTGGAGGAAACTCACAGAATCTTTCATTTGGAGAAACCGGTACAGTTATTTCGGTTGATCTACCTGCTGGAGAAACAACACTTGTGCTTGATTTAACTAATCCATTGGAATATACAATCGGTGCTGGAGAAGCCGCTCCTGAGCCTGAGGCAGAACCAAGATTATACTTCTCCGGAGTTGTCAACTGGGATGGTTTTGATGACTACATTTCCCTGTACGATGAAACAAATCGGTGCTATGGTGGTGCGCATTGGGTTAACTCAGAATGGGGATACCGCGCATATCCGCAAGCCGATTGGGGCATAGCCTATAAAGGCGCTCCGGACGCAACAGGGTTGTCCGGATGTCTGATTCTTGCAGAATCAGGTAATGACGGAAACATACCTGCTCCTGAAAGCGGACTGTATGTTATGGATTTCAATATGAAAGATCTCTCATATACATTGACAAAGGTTGATAACGTAACATTCACCGGCTTAAATGATGATTGGTCGGAACATCCTATGCAACAATCCTCTGATAACCCTGAGGTATTTACTGCTGAGTTCGTTAAGGAAAAGGAAACCCCTTGGGGCGTCAAGGTCTTGATTAATAATAATTGGAGTCTCTTCTTCGGAGGCGGCAATGGTAATTTGCTTCTTGGACATTCAGATGCTACTACCGGCTTTGACGGAGACAACGCTCTAACGGTTGGCGAGACCTACATACTTACCGTTGATCTGGGCAAACAAACATATTCTTATTCCCTTAAATAATTACGATAAATGAAGATGACAACAATCATATCCGCATTTGCATTAGCCACTGCATTGGTTTGTGGCTCATGCACAGAGGATGGTCCTGTCACCAATCCTCGACAGGATGATACAAACATAGAAAAAGCCACCGGATTCGCACGCGGTGCTGATGTAAGTTGGCTTACGCAAATGGAATCTGAAGGCCGTAAATTTTTCACTCCGGGCGAGGACCGTCAGGAAATGGAATGTATGCAGTTGCTCCGCGACTACTGCGGCGTAAATTCAATACGACTTCGCGTATGGGTAAACCCAGCCGAAGGATGGAACAATATCGATGATGTTGTTCTAAAAGCCCGTCGTGCAGAGTCGCTTGGACTCCGAACCATGATCGACTTTCATTTCTCTGATACATGGGCTGACCCCGGTCATCAAGAAATGCCTGAAGCGTGGAAAGAACTGTCATTCGACAATCTTAAGAACGCAGTTGCCCAACACGTTTCCGATGTGCTTACAGCCCTAAAAAACGTGAACGTCACACCGGAATGGGTGCAGATTGGAAATGAAACCACTCCCGGTATGATGCTGCCTGTTGGCTCGATCGAGGAGAATCCGGCTCAATATACTGCCCTCAATAATTCGGGTTATGATGCGGTTAAGGAAGTATTCCCTGAAGCAAAAGTCATCGTGCATCTTGACGGAGGAAATAACCAGTGGGCTTATGATCGTATGTTTGATGCTTTGGAAGCAAATGGGGGAAAATATGATATGATCGGCATGTCTTTATATCCTTATTGGGCCGAGCAACAGGGCGAAACCGGAGGTTGGATGAAAGTTGCAGATGATTGTATTGCTAATATCAACCATCTTAAACAGAAATACAACAAGCCTGTGATGATTTGCGAGATAGGTATGCCATACGATCAGCCTGAACCATGCAAACAACTGATTGCAAAAATGATGAATGCTCCAGTTGAGGGGATATTCTACTGGGAACCACAAGCTCCCAATGGCTATAACGATGGTTATAATCTCGGATGTTTTGATAATGACGCACCTACAATAGCACTTGACCCATTTAAGGAAAAATGAAGTCTATGAAGAAATGCACAAAAATAATAGTAATGGCTCTTTCGGGAGCCATTACTTTAACCTCCTATGCTCAACGCTCGGTAACAACATTGAATGATGGCTGGCAGTTTTCAAATGGGGCATTGCAAGATGTTAAAGAGTGGCAAACGGTGAGAGTACCACATGACTGGGCAATTTATGGTCCTTTTGATCGTGCGAATGATTTACAGAGTGTCGCTATCGAACAGAACGGAGAAAAAGAAGAAAGTATAAAAACAGGACGCACTGGAGGTCTCCCCTTTATTGGGAAGGGAGTATATCGAACAACTTTCGACATCTCTGATACTACAAATGTTACTTACACATTGCTCTTTGACGGTGCTATGAGTAATGCTAAGGTCTGTATAAATGGACGTCATGCGATTACATGGCCATACGGATACAATTCGTTTTATGTCGGCATAGACTCACTCGTCAGACTTGGTCACAATGATTTGGTGGTAACATTACAGAACTTTGACAAACAATCAAGATGGTATCCCGGAGCAGGATTGTATCGTAATGTACACTTGATAAAAACCAATCGAGTACATATCCCAGTATGGGGTACATACATTACCACACCGGACATAAAAGAAGATTACGCTTCAGTCAATCTTGTTATGGAAATTGACGGAGTGAGGCAGTTTGACCAATCTCCTTATGGAGAAACCGTAGATGTATCTACAACTATTTTTTCACCGGAAGGTGTTGAAGTAGCTAAAGATGCGACAAAATATTATGCCCGTGGACAGGAGTTGTCTCAAAAGTTCATAGTCAAAAATCCTGCTTTGTGGTCACCTGAAACTCCTAATTTATATATAGCCAAGACTCAACTTTCTGTTGATGGTAATGTAGTTGATACATATGAAACCCGTTTTGGTATCCGTAAATTAGAATATATACCGAATAAAGGTTTCTTCCTTAATGATATACCAACAAAATTCAAAGGTGTATGTAATCATCATGATCTCGGACCTCTCGGAGCTGCGGTAAATGAATCTGCTTTACGCCATCAAGTGTCGTTACTGAAAGAGATGGGAGCCAATGCAATACGAACCGCTCATAATATGCCTGCTCCGGAACTTGTACGAATCTGTGACGAAATGGGCATGATGCTTATGGTTGAGCCTTTCGATGACTGGGGTTTTCGTCCTAAATCCGAAAATGGCTACGGTAAATTTTTTAATGAATGGGCACAACGGGATGTAACGAATATGGTAAAACAGTATCGTTCAAATCCTTCTGTAGTTATGTGGTCAATAGGTAATGAAGTCCCTTCTCAATGGGGAAAGCCTGGAATGGACGAATTACTTATGCTTCAAAGTCTTGTACATAGACTTGATGCTACACGACCTGTGACTTGTGGCATGGATCAAATTGGTTCCGTTTTGGATAATGGCTACGCGGCGGCACTTGATATTCCGGGATTTAATTATAAACCACAGTATTATCAGATGGCATATAGGCGTCTTCCGCAAAAACTTATACTCGGTAGTGAAACTGCATCTACAGTATCTTCACGAGGGCAATATATGTTCCCGGTGATACCTGTGGCAGATATGAAATACGAGAGCCACCAATCATCATCTTATGGAACTGAATACTGTAGTTGGAGCAACATCCCAGACTTTGATTTTGCGGCAGATGATGATTTCCCTTGGATGATAGGTCAATTTGTATGGACTGGATTTGATTACCTTGGAGAACCATCTCCTTATGATACTGATGCATGGCCCAACCATTCAAGCATGTTTGGCATATTCGATTTGGCAAGTCTGCCAAAAGACATCTTCTATCTCTACCGCTCACAGTGGCGCAAGGATAGTCCTACGCTTCATATCCTACCCCATTGGAATTGGGCTGGACGCGAGGGCAAGATAACTCCTGTCATGGTTTACACGTCATATCCAGAAGCCGAACTTTTTATTAATGATAAATCACAGGGCCGACGCAAAAAAGATACCTCAATTGAGGCAAGCAGGATACGTGATGGATGGAAAGAGTATAATGACTATACACTTCAACATCGAGCCGAAGATGCGTCCAAGCTAATGAACCGATACAGGCTAATTTGGGATGAGATTGTGTACGAACCGGGAGAAGTTAAAGTGGTGGCCTACGATGACAAGGGCAATGCGGTGGCAGAGGAGGTTATACGCACGGCTGGTAAACCTCATCATATTGTTCTTACATCTCATCGTACAGAATTGAATGCAAATGGAGATGATCTCGCTTATATTACTGTACAAGTGGCCGATAAAGATGGGAATATTATTCCTACTGATAATCGCTTAGTCAAATTTGAAGTAACCGGTAATGGCTCATTTGAGGCTACTGCCAATGGCGATCCTACATGTTTAATGTCATTCCAAAAACCAGAAATGAAACTATTTAGTGGAGCTGCCACTGCTATTATCCGCTCTGCAAAAAAGACTGGCAATGTGACATTGAAGGCTTCCGCAAAAGGTATAAAAGATGGAATAATAACTATTCCTGTTAGATAGTGATATCAGGATGATAAGGTAAAAAAGATTGTTTAAGGTTTGATTGAGGGGGGGTATTCTTTTCCTCCCTCAATTTTTAAAATTCCAAGAAAAAAATTAATCACATATGGAACTAACAGAAAAAATTCACAAAAAATTCACCGGTTTGTTTGGTAACGGTGGAACATTCTATGCCTCAGCAGGACGTATCAATCTAATCGGCGAGCATACAGATTACAACGGAGGCTTCGTATTTCCCGGAGCTATTGACAAGGTGATAATGGCTGAAATCAAGCCAAATGAATCAGACTGTGTTCGTGTAATCTCTCTTGATCTTAACGAGAAAGCAGAGTTTGGTCTTAATGAGGAAGATGCTCCTAAGGAAAGCTGGGCACGCTACATCTTTGGTGTATGCCGTGAAATACTCAAACGTGGTGGTACAGTCAAGGGGTTCGATGCAGTTTTTGCAGGAAATGTTCCTCTTGGAGCCGGACTCAGTTCCTCGGCTGCACTCGAAAGCTGTTTCGCTTTCGCAATCAACGATATGTTCAATGAGAATAATATCGACAAGTTTGAACTTGCGAAAATCGGTCAATCAACGGAACACAACTACTGCGGCGTGAATTGTGGAATTATGGATCAATTCGCTTCTGTAATGGGACAGAAAGGGAAACTCATGCGTCTTGACTGCCGCTCAATGGAATTTGAATACTATCCATTCAATCCCGAAGGTTATAAACTGGTGCTCGTTGACTCAGTGGTAAAACATGAACTCGCCGATTCTCCATACAATAAGCGTCGCCAGTCGTGCGAGCGTGTGGCAAAACGCCTCGGTATCGAAACTCTGCGTGATGCAACAATGGATATGCTAAAGGCAATCCGCACCGACATTACTGCAGAGGATTACTTCCGTGCCAAGTTCGTCATTGAGGAAAAAGACCGTGTACTCGCAGTTTGTGACGCATTGGTTGCCAGTGACTATACGACTGTAGGACAGAAGATGTATGAGACTCATAAGGGGCTTTCTGAGGACTACGAAGTGAGCTGCGAAGAATTGGACTTCCTCAATGAAGTGGCAAAAGAATGTGGTGTCACTGGCTCCCGTATAATGGGGGGCGGCTTCGGTGGCTGTACCATAAATCTCGTAAAAGATGAGTTGTATGATAACTTCGTACATACTGCAATGACCCGTTTCACCGAGAAATACGGCCATGCTCCGAAAATCTATCCTGTCGTAATAAGCGATGGCGCTCATAAAGAAGAATAATATGGACTCAAAGAAAACAGTATTGGTTTCAGGGGGTGCGGGCTATATCGGCTCACACACTGCGGTGGAACTTCTCAACGCCGGATACAACGTTGTAATCATTGACAATCTTTCAAATTCGGAGAAAGACTCAGTGGAAGGGGTCAAGAAGATAACCGGTAAGGATGAGGCTTTTGAAGTTGTTGACACATGCGATAAAGCCGCTCTCCGAGGGATTTTTGATAAATATCAGTTCGACAGTGTTATTCACTTTGCCGCATATAAAGCCGTCGGAGAATCTATGGCTGAACCACTGATGTATTATCAGAACAATCTGGTATCATTCATGAACATTGTAGAGATGATGAAGGAATACAATCGTCCGAATATCCTGTTTTCATCATCTGCAACAGTATATGGTGATGCAGAACACCTTCCCGTAACCGAACAAACTCCACGTCAGCCAGCAACATCTCCCTACGGAAACACAAAGCAGATTGCCGAAGATATTCTCCGCGATTGTTGCCGTGCGTATAACGACGTTCATGGCATTGCACTACGCTATTTCAATCCAATCGGTGCTCATCCATCAGCTCTTATCGGCGAACTACCTCGAGGTGTCCCCAATAACCTCGTGCCGTTCATCACTCAGACAGCTGCTGGTATCCGGCCGATGCTCAGCGTGTTTGGCAACGACTATGATACCCCTGACGGAACTTGTCTGCGCGACTATATCGACGTAGTAGATTTAGCTAAAGCTCATGTGGCGGCTGTTGACCGTATGACTGAGGGCAAGATGGATGAAAAGTATGAGATTTTCAATATAGGCACAGGCCGTCCGGTATCGGTTCTCGAACTCATTACTGAGTTTGAGAAAGTGAATAATCTCAAACTTCCCTACAAGATGGTTGACCGTCGTCCCGGTGATGTACCCGCTGTATGGGCAGAAACATCACGAGCCAATGAAATCCTCGGTTGGAAAGCTGAACGCACCATTGACCAGACGCTAAAAGCGGCATGGGAATGGGAGAAGCATGTACGAAACTTAAAATAATAGCAACTTATATGAAACCAACATTATTCGTTCTTGCCGCTGGAATGGGGAGTCGTTACGGTGGTCTGAAGCAACTCGACCAATTAGGGCCGCAAGGCCAAACCATTATGGATTATTCAATTTATGATGCCATTAAAGCCGGATTTGGTAAGGTTGTATTTGTTATCCGTAAAGATTTCGAGCAGGATTTCCGAGATAAAATCCTATCAAAGTATGAGGGACATATCCCGGTTGAGGTAGTTTTCCAGTCAGTTGACAAACTTCCGGAAGGTTTCTCTTGCCCAACAGACCGTACTAAGCCATGGGGCCCAGCACACGCTGTCATCATGGCTGCTGGAGTAATCAAGGAACCTTTCGCAGTCATAAACGCCGATGATTTCTATGGCCGCAACTCGTTTGAGGTAATAGCCCAGGAGTTGATGCGTCATCGTGACCGCAAAGGTGACTACTGCATGGTAGGGTTCCGTGTGGGCAACACTATGAGCGAAAGCGGCGGGGTATCGCGTGGTGTCTGCGAAAATAAGGATGGACTACTGACGTCCGTTGTGGAACGTAAGAATATCGCCTATGACAAAGAGCACAACATCGTTTTCACAGACGAGAACGGCATAGAGCAAACCCTCGACCCAATGACACCAGTGTCAATGAATATGTGGGGATTCACACCTGACTATTTCGACTACGCAACACGCGAATTTACCAAATTTCTTGAGCGAGATATAAATATTCCTAAATCCGAGCAGGTAATTCCCGATGTCGCCGACGCGCTCATTAAGGGCGGTGAGGCAACCATCAAGGTGCTTGATACAGACTCGCGATGGTTCGGTGTGACATACGCTGAAGATCGCCCCGGTGTAGTCGCTAAGTTTGCCGAACTCGGAGCCAAGGGTGAATATCCCGAAAAGATGTTCTGAAATATTATTTTATTTGAGAGATAAAAGCTCGTTTAGGAAGGACTGCTAATTCTCCCCGAATTAGCAGTTGTTTTTTTGATGGACGCTTAATTGAAGTTTTCAATATGAATAAAGTTCTGATTATTGATGCTTCCGAAACTGACGGTCGTATCATGTCCAGATTGTTGATTCGGGCTGGATATGATCCCGTAAAGGCGGATAACATCGAAACTGGGAGAATTGAGGCGGCTAAACTGCCTCCCGGTGCAGTTATCGTCACGGCATTACGATTGTCAGACGGTACAGCAAGAGATTTAATCAACTGGCTGAAGAAGGAGAACTACGGTTTTCCGGTCATAGCCATAGTAGAAAATCTGAACAACGCAGATGTAGTAAGCATCATGCGTGGTGGCGGAGCGATGGATGTAATACAACGTCCGGCAATCGACAAGCAGCTTGTTGAAACAGTCGCGCAGTATGCCAAAGAGGAAAACGAAACATTCTCTCTCGGCAAGCTCCTGATACCACGTCAGAGTAAGGAATGGCAGGAGATTGAGCGAAAGATACAGTCTATCGCCAAAATCAACGCTAATGTTATCGTATTCGGTGCAAGTGGCACGGGTAAGGAACAGGTCGCGTTGGAAATCTACCGTCAGAGCCCCCGCTCACAAAAGCCGCACATCGTAGTTGAGGCAGGTGGAGCCGGGCTGATTGGTAAGCACGACCCAAAATCAGAAAGGAGCGAAACCTACAACCGCATCAAAAGTTACTTCGAGAATGCCAACGGTGGAACAATCATCGTTAAGAATCTCCACTTGCTGAGTTTTGAAAAGCAATCTGTACTATTGCACATCCTCGAAGAAGAACATCCTAATGTTCGCGTCATTTGTACCGCAGAGCCATATCTCCGCCGCATGATGACCGAACAAACCTTCCGCCCTAACCTTATGTACATACTCCGAGAATTCGAGATTGTCATCCCGTCACTCCGCGAAGTGACCGAGGACATTCCGGTACTGGCTGATGCGTTTCTCAAAATGTATGCCGGAAAGACAGAACAATCAGTGAAACGACTTGACGCATCCGCAATCAAAGCCCTGAAACAGCATCTTTGGATAGGCAATGTGAGAGAACTGAAGAATGTCATCATACAAGCAGCCTTCGGAACAGATAGCGATGTTATCACATCATCAGACCTTACATTCAATGTTTCTGATCCGGAAGATTATGAGGACGTTCACTTGAAGAATCCTTCTGATGAAAAGCGGCGTATAACTGATGCTTTGAGCCGAACAGGGTGGAATAAATTCCAAGCAGCCAAGCTATTGAAGATTAGCCGCACAACACTTGATTACAAGATTAGGCAATTCGGAATTAACAAAGACGAAGTGTGAAAGCCCGTTAATTCGCCAAAATTTTGTATCTTTGTGGCGAATTTAGAAATAATGGCGACTGGAGAGACAGTCGCGTTCTGATACAACATAACATAAGACCGCTTATGGATTAACTGAAAATCTGGACAATTTTCAATACTCAATTCTATAGGCTGATGCTTATGCTATGCTACTGCATAGCGTACATCTGCCATATTGAGTAGCCCGAGTCCAGATGGGTCAGTTTTGTGGTGGGTGTGCGCTTTTTTGTGTGCGCTTTTTTTTATGCCCATTTCTGTTCACTTTTGGGACACAATGTTCATTGTTTGAACAATCTCCGATTTTAACCTTCCTTAATTTCAAGCCTGACTCTAATCACATATATTCATATTATCAACGAATTACAAATTAACATTTGTTTTTGTAATCCATTTGTAACAGGTGCGGGTTTATATCAGCGAAACAAAAACATTATGTATAACCCGTTAAATTCAACCCCGATAAATGGATGTATTTTCACTTACCGAAACCGAGTTCTTCCGCCTGCTGACGGAAGGTAACAACGAAAACCTGCACATTGCCTACAAAGACTTTGTGCTTCAGGTCAGCGAGATCTGCCACAACACACAAGACATAACCTATGCAATATCGGCATTGCTCTATGCCGAGGTGGAGATAGCCCATCTTCAGACAGAGGCGATGCGAAAAGAGGTCAGCCAGCACCTGACATCGTTCATCAGCAAGGCCCTCACATTTGTCCGCCGTACTATCAGCCACATCAAGGAAATACCTGTAAAGACTGTGCCCATAGAAGATTCTATTGATGATATAGCCCTCAACTGGGAGGCAAACAAATCGGCACTAATTGAACTTGGATATGCCTTCAAGGTAGCCAACTGCTTCGGCTCCAACGTCACTGTCAAGGAGATAATCAACAAACTCGCCAAAGCGTTCCATGTTGATATACCCGAAAACTACATCTACAAGAAATACAATGAAATGAAGGTAAGAAGCCGCAATAGCCGTACCTATTTCATTGACAGCCTTACCATGTCGTTAAACAGCTTCATGGCAAAGCAAGACGAGGAAGATTGACTCGTCAGACCGATGTCCACCACTATATCCAATACTGATTTTTGACCCGGAGAGGGTTGTTTATTCTTTTCATCTTTCATAGTTTTTAAGGGAAATGCCCTGCCGTCCGCGAAGGATAGCAGGGCATTGATTTTTTGTATAGTTACTTGTTGCGCAACAGGTGGCGTAGTCTGGGGTCTGCGGCGATGCGCTCAATCTCAGATTTTACGATGGTTTTCACATCGTGCTTGATTTTGTCATAGTTGCGTTGGATAGCTGCCTTCATTATGGACTTGTCGGAAGTATCGTCCTTGAAATCCGTAATCAGCGGAATAGGCTTATACGCCGCTGTTTCCTCCGCCACCCGCTTGTTGTCAACTACAATTTCAGCATGAAATATCTTCTGCCGAATACGCTCGTCAAAGTTGTCGCTGACAGCTCCGACAAACATTCCCTGTGTCAGAGTGGATATTTTGCTTGCCGGAATAAGGCTGTCCATCTGGGTGTTGATGGAATGACTTACATCGTTGCGGTTGATGCTCATTGACTGCCGCTGCTGGAGAACCTTTCCAAACCGTTCAGATAGAGTCTTAGCGGTTTCTCCCACGACCTGCCCGGAGAAGATATTTCCGACGGTGTTCATCACTACGGCTGCCTCCTTGTCGCCATAGTCGCGTTTGAGCTGGGAGAAGTCCTGAAAGCCGAGGCATACGGCTACCTTATTGCTTCGCGCAGTGGCAATTAGATTGTCTAAGCCCTTGAAATATATCGTGGGGAGCTCGTCAATTATGACACCTGACTTCAACATTCCCTTCTTATTTATCAGCTTCACAATTCTGGAATTGTAAAGTCCGAGTGCCGCTCCATAAATATTCTGACGGTCGGGATTGTTGCCGACACACAGGATTTTCGGTTCATCGGGATTGTTGATGTCGAGCGTGAAATCATCGCCGGTCATAATCCAGTACAACTGCGGTGAAATCATACGCGAAAGAGGTATTTTTGCCGAGGCAATCTGTCCGGCCAACTGTTCTGCCGCCCCTCCCTGCCATGCGTCTATGAACGGCGACAGGTAATTTTCCAGCTCTGGATATGATGTAAGGATCGGGAAAATCTTTTCATAAGGACAGCAAAGAAACTCAATCGCGTGGGGGAACGTGCAGTACCTGCCATTCTCATAAATCTTGAGATACCAGATTATTGCAGCGAACAGCACGATTGGCGACTCCACAAAGAAATCGCCCTGCTTCTGGATCCAAGTGCGGTTCAAGTTCATCATTATGGTGTATGCCGACTCATAGGCGTCGGCAATATCCGTCATGAACGCCGGGTGTATGGGGTTGCACCTGTGGGAGTGTTCCGGGTCGTCAAAGTTGATGACATAGAAAGATGGTGGCTTTTTACCGTAGCCCTTCTGGTTGTTCAGCATATGGTTGTATGCTATAAGCGTCAGGTCGGGCTGCTTGTAATGTAGGCTAAGCACCCGGCGCCGTGTCATATAATCATGACCGGTTTCCAAATACTCGCCTCCGAACCGGACGTACACCTTCCAGCGTATCCGGCTCTCCGTTTTGATATTCAGTCTA
>NZ_CAJTCF010000073.1:0-20374 GCF_910574735.1 Duncaniella muricolitica
TCCAATGTTTAATATTGGAACGGCATTACATCCATATTGGCGACCCGAATAATATGCGAATAACATGCACCTGTTCCGCCTAACGGCGGCAAGCTGCAAACCATTAGCATCGAAAAACAAATAGGATTACAATGAAAATATTTAGTACAGCGCCAGAAGGTAATGAAATGGCAGAATTAGAAAATGCTCGATACATCAATTTGGCATTAAAGCAGATTGACGAAAATATTGAATGGCTAAAAACGGCTAATAAGCCAACTCAAGCAGTCTTAACTCATATAGATATATTAGTTATGTTAGCTAAAAGATTTACGGTTGATGCTAATTTGCTAATCAAAAAAGAGAAAGTTCAGGAATGGAAGAATGTTTTTAACGATTGGTTTGAGCGTTGTGGCAGTAAAATTCCTGCTAAATTTAGAGATGGCATTAAAGCAAATGGAGATGAGCTTTTTAATGAGTTAGAACAATATGGGCACTAATAATTTTGAGGAACAAATAAAACCGTTCTTTTGGGTAGAGCATGAAAACAGCGTATCTGTTTGTTTGAATGTTGGCGAGTATAAGGATGAGATTTTTCAAACAAGAGAAAACGAAGGCTTTGAAGGAACGGGTTATGACTGGGCTTCTTTGGCACGAGTTTTTTTAGACGAATTGGAGCCTAAATTAATAGATATTGTTCAGTTTGACCCCGAAGCCGATATGTTTTGCGCATATTCTGACGATAAAGAAGCATTGAAAACATTTATCATAGCCTTCAAAAACGCCTGTGAAAATGAAACTTTGATACAGGATTTATTTTCAAGAGCAGAATTGGATTAAAAATGATGCTAACAAGCACCTGTTCCGCCTAACGGCGGCAAGCTGCAACCCATTACCGACGAGAGAAAACAATGAAACAAATATTAGCTGATTATATTGAAATATGCTTGAAATTCCGAAAGGAATATCTTAGCAAACCGGAACGGAAGCAGCGGCACATTCTTTTGACGGAATGGGCTAAGGCTCAATATGTGGACGGCAATCCGACTATTCCTGAATTATATGAGTTTTGGGACAAATACAAAGATGTAAGCTATAATAAAATTTTTATTGAAAAGGCAATAGTCCCAATAGTTAATGAGGACTTTCAAAACGGAGGCATAGAAGGATTGAAGTTCCTATTCTACTGTCTGCATGGCAGGGATGGGATTAAATATATATCAACTACAAGTCCAGTGTCGATATTTTCAAAGACGCATAATTATAAATACAGTTCGATTCAGTTGGCTGATATGGTTCTTGAAAAAGAACCTGATAATGAAGATGCGTTAAAAGCAACGTATTTCATCATGAAAGAGCATTTATGGTTCTCAATACATGAAATCCCTTTTGGTGTTTTGAATGGAATGGATGGAGCAAACATCTCAGATATACCGAATATGTTAAGCTCCGTTGACAAGTTCCAAGCCATTTCAGACAAACTAAAAATTGACAATGACGAAATTCTAATAGAAGATTGCCGAAGATTTTATGTCGCATATAGAGAATATCTACAACAAGTAGCTAGGTATTCTGATTTTGAAGATTACCTGAATAAGAATAATATTTCGTATGAGCGATATTGTAGTACATACCATTACGAAAAGGAGAATAAACAAGATAATCAGCAATAATAAACCGTCGGTAACAAGCGGATGAATCTCCTAATGGTCGATTATCCGCCGGACATTATAAACAATATGTATCGCATTGCAAACATAGTACTATTTGTTCTTGCCATTTTCGTGGTAATGGGGTGCTCTTGCAGTAAAACTCTGTGTGAACGTAACATACAAGATGATATACTCAATATTGATAAATTCCGTAAACAAAGTAAGAAAGAGTACCGCTATATAGAAGAAGATGCGGAAAGATTGTTTGCAAATTCGGCAACGGTTTATCCCGATGCATTATACCGCCAACAATATACTTCATTGCAAGGTTATTTCTATGGAGAAACCGGATTTGACTTATATTGTATATGGTATGCACAGTTTAATGCCAATAATAGGAAACACTATCGTTGTGAACGTAAGACGTTAAACAAAATATTCTATTGTGTAAATGATATGTTGAGATGTATTGCCGGGGGCGGAACTGGCTTTACACATGAAACATTCCGCATACCAGCATACACAGAGCATTACATCTATAAATATCAGAATATGGAAGCCAATAAACAGTGCCAAGATAATGACATAAGCCAAACGATTTCAAGTTTATGGCAGATAATAGCTACATATAATAACGAAGATATGCCCTTTGAAATATTAGCTTATAAAATGAAATACATATATGAAAATGTGGAATATATAAAATCATTACTTACTGCTGAAATATATAATTATTGCCTGCAAGAATATATGTGCAGACTAATAAACGAAAATGTAAGTGAGCAAGAACAATTAAGTTTATAACAACGAAAGATAGCATCTGACGATGCTCCTTTCTAACCATTATCTGCAAAAAAGAATAGCAAATGAATGACAAGTTATTCAAAATACTAAAGAAAGTGTATTTCAAGAAGAAATACATTAAAGACGAAAAAGGTTATCTCCATGAAATAGATTGTGGAGATAAGTTTGATTGTTCGACAAAAACAACTTGCTACTCGACAAATAATCTTAAAGCGGATGAATATACTTATTTACTTGAAAATAGCTATCCTGTAAATGAGGTGGTTCATTTTACTCACAATCAATGTATTGAGAAGTATAAATCTTTATTGCAAAACAGTAATATTAACTTAAAGAGTTGTCTATCAGCTTTTATTTGTGGATTCAATAGTTTTCCAAGAGGCAGACAACCAATTCTAAGTTATTTGTTTGCAAGAGCCGTTCCTTCCCATGCTTACGATTCTGATAGTTATTGTCCTCTTTGTTCTATTAAAGGGAATAATTGGATACAAAAAGGTGAAGAGATTTTCGCTTGGTACTATGGTTATGCGTGGAACGAACTGTGGGGAAAATATGTGATAGATTTAGAAGAGTTTTCCAAACTCCCACCTTGTATTCCTACCGACAAGGATATTCAAATCTTCCGTAGTGTCATCGAACATATACGTAATGCTCCAGCAGATGAAACTCCCGGAAAATTGGAACAGCGAATAAGAAAGGCAAAAATTATTCCTGACTATGAGAAATTTCGCTTTCGTGGACAACTAACTGTATTGGCTGAATTGGGTATCATGCCAAATTCATATGTGAAGCCACTGTATGATGGTTTTACTCCATTCGCTGAAAGATGTGAGATAAACGGTAAAGCTGCTAAAAATTTTCGTTCTGATATAATTTTGCCGCTATTAGGATGGAATGGTAGCAATCCGATAAATGAGGAACGGCTCAATGAATTATTCGGAGTTTTTATGTAACAATGCAGATAACAAGCACCTGTGCCACCTAACGGCGGCAAGCTGCAAACCATTATCCACCAACTCAAACGGATATAGATAGTGGAAAAGCTACACCTTCCGGCAAAGCAGTAAAAAAATGTCATTAGAATACAGAAATATAGAACTTATGTTTATAGAGCAACTTAAATTGCAATTTTCTCAAGGATATAATCCTGAAAAGGCTGCAATTTTTGCTCATGAATTTTATTTGAAATATGCCAATAAATTATCGGATAGACTTTATGAAGTGGTTTATTCTATGATGATGATGGATGCAGGTTCTGAGTTTGAAATGGATGAAATGAAAATTAAAGCAATGATTAAAGAAAAAACAGGAATAGTCCTCTAATCAATCATATTCTTTTGAATATTGTTTTTGAAGTATAGGACTTAGAACAGCTTGCAAAAGTTATCAACAGGTATTTTCGTGCTTGATAATTAAACATTAACAGCATGAAGAACTTGCAGAATCGGGCAGGAAGTAAATGCTAGTCATAGATGGCATTTACTCCTACTTTCACAATTACGTTCGCCTTATCATTTACTCGGACGATTTGATTACGATTGACGTGTTGAGCGATGTGGATTTGTCGCAGGTGGAACGCATGGTATGTACCTTGTACATCACTTACCAAGACTATCCGCCACAGCGTACCACATTGGATTAGTACAACGACAACCAAACAGACAAATTGCAAAGAGCCCTTTGCGACAAGTGGGGTTTGAAGTTCATTGAGGTGAGCCGAAACCTGTATGAACTTGCCATGCAGTTGGAGAGCTACCGACTGCAACAACCCCACTATATAGGTCAGTCCCAAACATGCAACGGAACTATCCCCCGATAACAAGAAGATGGCAACGGATTTTCTTACAGGCAAGAACGTATTTATCCGAAACGGGTACACATGAGTTTACAGGTATAGATATACGCAAGGCAAAGCCCATCCATTCCCGAAATCTGAACCGCTACTTACAGGAACTCAAACTATTTGACTACATTAGCAACTAAAATGTATGATGAATAAAAAAGAAATAATATATCCGAAAGGCTATATTTGGCTAATTGAAAAAAAGATTGTAGGGTTTGATTACTTCACACAACTACAACCTTGGTATTTCCTTTCAGAAGATAAAATATTTTGGGTAAATGAAATATGGTCATCTCCCATTAAAGATAATTTGCTCGTTTTTGGAAGGCGTCAAGATAATGATGACTTGGTTTGTTTTAGAGTTCAAGAGAATATCGCTACTGAAGTGTTCTTGATTCATGGATGGACAAATGATGGATTTGAAATCATAAAAAAATATCCAAATATTTGGGCTTGGTTACACGATGTGTTAGATGACATAAAAGAATGGATAAACAATGAGAACACTTAGTTGCTAACAAACAGCAAACCGACTGAAAAAGGCGGAACGCTGCCAGACATTATTCACCTGAAAAATAAAAGAAGTGAAAATCAAAGAATATACAGTCTTAATATATGAATAGTTATTACGATGATTCCTTGATTAAATATGCAGATAATCTGAAAATAAAATATACTATAATTTCAGATCAAACCTGCTATGTGGAGAATATAAACAGATACTTCCCTTTTTTAGGAGAACGCATTGACTTTAGTAAGTTAAATAACACCAAATTCGTAGATTCAAATCAAAAGAGTATTTCTTGTGACGTAATCAGGTTTATTAAAGAATTGATAGACGAAAGAATATGCAGTAAGGATGAAGTTGTCATTTATATAGGGGATAATTTAACGAATAATTGTTACGAGTTTCATTTGAACGATTTGCTAACGATTATCCCTTTTATGGTAAATGAAATTCCCGAACACCATTATTTGCTGTTTATGGATTTCAAAAAAATCATTTATATTTCATTTGAGGATGAAATAAAATTTGGAACAATAAATTAGGTGAATAACAAGCGGATGAATCTCCCTAACGGTCAATTATCCGCCAGCCATTAATGGTAATTAGGTATGATAGATTATTTATTTTTCAAATTTTATAGGCTATGGAAATACAGTTCTATTTCCGAAATAGCTGTTTATGCGGCTTTATTATTTCTTACCATATTTCTGAATTGCAATATTCACACAATATGGGGAGTATTGGAACAATATAAAATTGCGCCATATCCAACCGAAACGATGTATTATGTGTCTTTGGGGCTTATATTCATTCTTTTATGTGTTCGTTTCTATTGGCACAAAAGGTATAAAACAGTCATAGATAAGTTTAATGAAAAGCCTAATAAAAATAATCTATTGATACTTATATTATATATTTTCCTTTCGTTGTTTCTCTTTGTTTTAGAGGCTTTTTATAGCAAAGGAAAAATATAAATATACCAATCGAGTAGGAGGTGAACACTAATCAGAGGTGTTCGCCTCCTTTCGTGTTCACTTGTCCTCTCACACCACCGTACATGCGGTTCCGCATACGGCGGTTCCTCAACCTTTCGGCAACGCTGACGCCTTGTAGTAGCAACCTATCCATACATAACCTTGTCGGTATAGTGCTTCATCGGGCATTGCCCTCGTCGTTATCCAACTGCCAGCTATACGCCAATAACCTTGACTCGTATTGCCCCATTGATACGCTCGCCATTTATCTATTCCGCATTTGATTAGGTTCTGCACCCGCGTCCTCGGACGTTTCCATGCTTTCCAGATACACATGCGGATACGGCGGCGCAGCCATTGGTCTATCTCTTTGACCCTGCTTCCCATGTCGGCCAAATTGTAGTATTCCGTCCACCCCCGCAGATATTCTGCGAGAGCTTGTTTGCGCTTGGCATATCCCATTCCATTACTCCTTGAAGTTATGGCTTTCAGACGGCGACGCATTTTGGCTTCGGTCTTTTGATGTAGCCGCAGGCGGCATTTGCCGTTGCGGATATAGAAACTGTAACCGAGGAATTTCAATTTTCCTACATAGGAGCATTCGGTCTTTTCGCGGTTGACGCGAAGTTTGAGTCTTGACTCTATGAACTTTGTGATACTCTCCTTTGCTCGTTCTGCCGCTCTGCGACTTTTGCAGAAAATGAGTCCATCATCTGCATAGCGTACAAACGGATGCCCGCGCCTTTCGAGTTCTTTGTCAAGTTCGTTGAGCAGTATATTGGCAAGCAGAGGGCTGAGCGGTCCGCCTTGTGGCGTTCCCTCCCTTGTTTCCTCATATCTGCCATTTACCATTACTCCGCTATTGAGGTATTTGTGTATGAGGGAGATAACCGCACCATCCTTTATCGTCCGTTGCAGTATCTCTATCATCTTGGCGTGGTTGACGGTGTCGAAGAAGCGTTCAAGGTCTATGTCAACTGCATAGCGGTAGCCTTGACTGATTATCTCCGTTGCCTTTACCAACGCTTTCTTACCTCCTCTGCGGGGGCGGAAGCCGTAGCTTCCCTCGCTGAACTGACGTTCATAGATTGGGGTCAATACTTGGGCAATAGCCTGCTGGATTACTCGGTCTACTACAGTCGGTATCCCAAGCAGGCGTTTATTGCCGTTGTCCTTGGGTATCTCAACCCTGCGGACGGGGTTCGGACGATATGTCCGTCGGCGAATACTCTCTGTCAGTTGCTCTCCGTGCTCTCTGAGATAGCCGAGCAATCGGTCGCAATCCATTTTATCTATCCCCGGCGCTCCTCCGTTGCTCTTTACTTGTTTATAAGCAGCATTGAGGTTGCCCGGTGACAGAATTTGCTCCAGCAAAGGGTATTCCCGTTTAGGTTGTTCCGTTGTGAAATATCCGTCCTCCACGCACATGAAAGTCTGCACCCCCTCATAGCCTTTGGCTTCCGGCCTATTCTTTTGAGGGCGGCTATCGTTCTGTGCCGATATTTTCTGCATTCTTCCTTCCATTTGATGATGTCTGACAATATTTACTTCAGTTGGGTTCAGTCCTTCCCTTGCGCTATCCTCGCAAGGTACTATGACCTCTGCTGACTTCTCACGGCAAGCTTTACTCCGCAGCTTTGAGTAAATGAGTCGCCACTGCGTCCGTGAGACCTCCCCGATTAAGAGCATAATCTTTCACACTTATACCTGCTTGATTTACGCCACTCGTTCCGAATAGCTATCGGGCTTTAACTTCTTAAGCAGTCTTACCCACGAGCAAACGCCTTGGTATCAAATTTCTGTACGTCAGGCCAGTGATTTGCCGCCGACTTCCTTCACACCCAATGTCGCCATTGGCAGCTTGTCTTTGGCTGTACGCTTGCCGCTATTAGGCCGCGTTAGGGACTTGCACCCATTAGATTATGCCCATGTCGGGCGAACTTAACGAAGCAGGATAACGGGCAAGCCGTTCCCTGCTAAACCATTACTAACAATAGTGCGATGAATAAAACAGTTCAATCCATAATATCATTGACAGCTTTCAGTGCTTTGCTGATAGTCATAACATTATTTTGTGGTGGCTTAGGCATTGGTCGTCTGTTCGGAATATATGGCATTATGGAATATTGTCTTTTGGGTATGCTTGTAATAATAGATATACTGGTAATCTACAAGGTCTATAAACTATATGCAATGCAACCTAAAACCATAATGTTATTGTTGGGCTTGGAAGGTTGCTCTATCCTTTTGTGGCTTGCTTTTATCTGTATAGACCAAAGTTTATTGGATTGGCAAATTACAAACTTCATATTGCAAGCTGTTTGTTTAGACGGCTTCACGGGAGATGAACGAGGATTGAATATGCTTGCAGTCTTATGTGGTATTGTTTATCCCCTTATTGGGATTGGGTGTTTATTCACCGGATTGGGATTTGTAAATAAGTTAGTAACAACGAAAGATAGCATCTGACGGTGTTCCTTTCCAAGCCATTATGAATAATAAAGGAATAAAAAATACAGATAACTATTTTGAACGAGTGAAGCAACGTGCAAACCGGACGAATTACAGATACTATTTTTTTGACTACCTATATTTCAAGGGAGTGGTTTGGGGCAAGAAGATAGGACGGATGTCAGGTTTTATACTGCTGTTTTGGTATTGGTGGTGGATAGTAGTTCTGCCCGGCAACTTTCTCCTGATTAACAGTGTACCGCAATGGTCGTCCTTACATCTTGGCTATTTAGGTGCAATGTTTTTGCTTATTTGTGTATTTATTCTTGCACGATACAGGAAAGCCCGTGTACAGGCATTGTTGAACCGCTACCGCCGCTCTAAGCATATCAGCGCGGTACAGGCATATTTTCTGTTCCTGCTGCCCTTTGTACTTTTCTTCTTAGAAACATGGCTGTTCGATGAATGGGGGTGGACGGATTGCGTGAGGTGGAACAAATGATATGTCATTCATATATAAAACATCAGATATGGAACAACGAGTTCATAACAAGGAAAGTTAACTCCTAAACGGAGTTCCTTTCCAACCCACTAATAATAATTGAGAGCATGAAAACAATTATATCATTATTCTTTTTATTGTTGCCCCTAATGCAAGGTTGCGGGTTCGTATATGAACAGCATCTTACCGGAAACTACTACTTGATAGCGGTAGATACCAAAGATGATATGGACGTGTGTTATCACAGGCAGAAAGATGATAATGCACCCTATACGGGAATAACCGGAGCAAATGTTTATGCAGTGGGATATGACGATGAATTTATTCTTGTCATGGCATATCGTGCTTTGAGGGACAGCATGGGCGTTTCCTTACAGCGTTATGACAAGAATACAACCGAATATTACATCATTCCCGTAAATAACACACAAGAAGCATGGGAAGCACAAGAAAACAAGTTCGGGGCATTCAGTAAAAAGGACTTTGAAGCTAAACGGAAAGAGCTGGGAGTACCGGATGATATAACTTTCAAGAGGCTATAATATATTATTAACGAGAAAAAAGCAATGAACCATGATACACTGGATAAAGAAACTGTTCGGGATAAGATGCTCCGAACAGATAACGGAAGAGTTGATAGAGCGTCTTCCTGCCGATAAACTCTGCCGGAAATATATCGACGGAGAACTGGCAAGCGACATGGAGAACGAAGTGTTCGACAGCATAATGTGCGCGGTGGAACTGCACGCGGAGGTCATCAACGGCGGTTTCAACCAATACTACTACAATTCCGGTGGCGAACGTGCGCAAAAAGCCGAGGACACCTTTGTCAAGTTCGGAGCAGACCGGATCGCTGATGTCGTGAAACGAGCCAACGACCAATATGCCGCCAACCGTGATGAACTGCAATCGGTATGGGACGGAACGAAGGAAGGATTCGCCCACGGGTATAAAGAGAAGCTCTTTGATGCCTTCGATGATGAGTACTATGCCTTGATGAATAATGACCGGCAACTCTACACGATGATAGGCACATACATCAAACAACATCCGCAGGAGTTTCTCACAGGAATGACCGAGTGATATTCAACATGATATTGTTACCCGAAGGACATGATAGATTATCTGTATTATCGGTTTTATAGACTATGGCTTCATTCCTCTCTGGCGGAAGGAGCCGTGTTTATGGGGATGCTTATGTTCTCGGTCATACTGAGTACCAACGTATTGACCGTATGGGGGATGCTGACCCGATACGGCATTGTCGCATATCCCTCCGATATTCAGTATTATATTATCGAGGGCGGCATTATTGCCTTGTTGAGCTGGCGGTTCTTTTTCAGGAAACGTTACGACAGGATTATAGCCAAATATGACGATGAAAGCCCGGTGCAACGCAAATCCGGTGCATGGGTTCTTGCGCTGTATGTAGTGTCTACCATTGCCGTTTTCTTCTTGGAAGCGTTGCAACGGCAAGGAAAAATATGACCGTGTTGGGATTTTCGGCAAGATTTGGAACTGCTTGTTACTTTATAAACCCGATATTTGCCGCAAAAACAACATAATGAGATTGACAGCCCTGCTACGGCACACAGCCGATATATATCCCATACACTCCGTAAGCCTGCACAGCATAGCAGACAAGGCGGAAGAGCTTGTAAAGAAACGTTACTCCGTAAGCCGTATGGTACGCGAAATGGAGAGTTTCGCCCATGATGCAGAGGTGCTGCGCCTGATTGTCGGCACGTTCAAATCCGTTCCTGTCCAGCCTACATTGAAAATGCGTGACTATAAGCCTTACATGGCTCTTGTGGCATGCTCGCCTGAAGACTTTGCATTCTGCTACCTGTGCAATGACCTCGTAGCCGTCTATGAAACGGAGTACCGGACACCGGAACTGATGTTCTTCTGCGACCTGCTCCGCTGCATGAGGGGACGCTCCTATCTTAACTGCGTGACCAACCGGGTGTGCGACTACTTTTTCAGGGCGCGCCGTGACACCCTCCGCCATATCTCCAGCCCTCTGAAGGAATCTGAAATGCAATATGCGGAAAGCCGTCTGAAAGAACTGGAAAAAGCGGTCTTCTGCCTGAAAGTGAAGATGTATAAGTGGCACACCTTTACAGCAGAGGAGCTGGCAGGGATGTGTGGCATGAGCTATTCCCATTTCCGAAGCCGTTTTGAAGAATATTACGGTTGTTCCGCGACCGAGTGGCTCCGGCAGGAGCGCATAAGCCGTATCAAGGAAGACCTTTCCTACCGTCCCGAACTTGCCCTGAAGGAAGTGGCTGAACGCAACCGGTTCCTCTCTGCAAGTAATTTTTCCGACTTCTGCAACCAGCAGGTTCTCAAGACACCCGGAGAACTGAAAAAAGAGGGATATGAGGAATGGTGCGAGAGAAGGATGAAATACTGGAACAGTGAATCATGAGCGCGTTTCCGGCAAGATTTGGAAGATGCGGCTATGACGGCACGCATATTCCTGACAAATGAGAAGTTTCGCAATCATTATATATACGGCTTATGAAATCCTACCGCATATTAGTAGCCGCAGGCTACATTTCCATATTCATCCTGTCACTGCTGGTAGCCTATACCTACCATAACGAACAAAACACATTGGCTCTGTCCGAGGAGGAAAACCGTAAGGCAAGCGAGTTGCGAAAAAACATAAACCGCCTGAACATACGGATTACAGGGCTGTCATTGCTGGGAGAAACCGTATCGGAATAGAAAGAGGGCGATGCAGAACAATACCATCAGCAAAGAATGGTAATTGACAGTACACTGTGTGTCTTCTGCGAGGTGTTCAGTTCGGAACGTGTCGGGATAGACAGCATCCGTGACATATTGGCAAGCAAAGAAGCACAGATGAGGGAGCTGGCGGATATACATTCCCGTCAGAGGACACTCAATAGGCGTATAGCCGATAAAGTGCCGTTCATAGTCCGTCAAAGCGCAAATGAAAGCCCCCGCAAGACTAAACGTAAGGGGTTCTTGGGCATCTTCGGCAAAAAGGAGGAAACAAAACCGTCGGCAACAACCTCGATGCTCTGTTCTCTTAACAACGATGTGATTGCCAAACAAAAAGCCCAGAACCGGATACTTAGCGAACAGACCGACAGCGTTGCCGCACATAATGCAGCCCTAAACAGCCAATTACGTAGGCTTATCCGTCATATCGACAACAATGTTCAGACCGACCTGAAAGAACGAGAAACCGAGATAGCCACCATGCGTAAGAAGTCGTTCAGGCAAATTGGCAGTCTGGCATTATCCATACTTCTGTTATTGCTCGTATTGTTCATAATTATACATAGGGATGCCATCCGAATCAAACGATACCGACTGAAAACATCGGATTTAATCGGACAACTTCAACAGTCTGTTGAACAGAACGAGGCACTGATTGCTTCCCGCAAGAAAGCCGTTCATACCATCACCCATGAATTGCGCACACCTCTGACGGCAATAACGGGTTATGCCGGAATGATGCAAAAAGATTGCGATGTTGATAAAATCGGGGCGTATATCCAAAACATCCGGCAATCTTCTGAGCGTATGCGTGAAATGCTCAATACGCTGCTAAGTTTCTTCCGCTTGGACAACGGCAAGGAGCAGCCGAATTTCTCTCCTTGCCAAATTTCGGCAATCACGCACATCCTTGAAACGGAGTTTATGCCAACCGCTATGAACAAGGGGCTGGCTCTTACCATAATTAATCAAACTGATACGGTTGTTTTGACTGATAAGGAACGCATCCTGCAAATCGGAAATAATCTGTTGTCCAACGCCATCAAGTTCACGGAGAACGGCAGCGTATCTCTGACAACGGATTACACTAACGGGATGCTGACACTTATCGTCGAAGATACGGGGACGGGCATGACCGAAGAGGAGCAACAACGTATATTCGGTGCATTTGAACGTCTGTCAAACGCCGCTGCAAAAGACGGCTTCGGGCTGGGATTGTCCATCGTGCAGCGTATCGTGACAATGCTCGGCGGCACAATCCGGCTGGAGAGCGAAAAAGGCAAAGGCAGCTGTTTAACTGTGGAAATCCCCATGCAGACAGCCGAGGAAATTCCGGAACGGATAAATCAAGCACAGGTTCATCATAACCATACATTCCACGATGTGGTTGCCATCGACAATGACGAAGTGCTGCTCCTGATGCTGAAAGAAATGTATGCACAGGAAGGGATACACTGCGATACCTGTACCGATGCTGCGGAACTGATGGAACTGATACGAAAAAAGGAATACAGCCTTCTTCTGACGGATCTGAATATGCCGGATATAAACGGTTTCGAGTTGCTGGAACTGTTGCGCACTTCCAACGTTGGCAATTCAAGGGATATCCCGGTAGTCGTGACAACCGCTTCGGGCAGTTGCGGCAAAGAGGAACTTATAGAACATGGATTCACAGAATGCCTGTTCAAGCCGTTCTCTATATCTGAACTGATGGAGATTTCAAATAAATGTGCCATGAATGCGGCACAAAATGAAAAGCCGGATTTCACATCCCTGCTATCCTACGGCAATGAATCCGTCATGCTGGAGAAACTGATTACGGAAACCGAGAAGGAAATGCAGGCGGTTCGGGAGGCGAAACAACGGAAAGACCTTCAGGAGCTGGACGCCCTTACACACCACCTGCGCAGCTCGTGGGAGATACTCCGTGCCGACCAGCCGTTAAGGGAACTATACAAATTGCTTCATAGCGATGGCACGCCTGACGATAAAACAATTGGTAATGCTATAAAAGCTGTGCTGGATAAGGGTTCGGAGATAATCCGGCTGGCAAAAGAAGAAAGGAAGAAATATAACAATGGATAAGACAAAAATCATAGTGGTGGAGGACAACATCGTGTATTGCGAGTTTGTCTGCAACCTGCTGGCACGTGAGGGATTCCGTACCGTGCAGGCGTTCCACCTCTCGACCGCGAAGAAATATCTGCAACAAGCCGCAGACGGGGACATCGTGGTTTCAGACCTGCGTCTGCCCGACGGCAACGGTATCGACCTGTTGCGCTGGATGCGCAAGGAAGGCATGATGCAGCCGTTCATTATCATGACCGACTATGCCGAAGTGCATACGGCGGTCGAAAGTATGAAACTCGGTTCGCTGGACTACATACCCAAACAACTCGTGGAGGACAAACTTGTACCTCTGCTCCGTACCATACTGAAAGAGCGGAATATCGGGCGAAGCCGTATGCCCGTCTTTGCCCGTGACGGTTCCGCCTTTCAGAAAATCATGCACCGGATAAGGCTGGTAGCCCCCACCGACATGAGCGTGCTGATATTCGGGGAGAACGGTACGGGCAAAGAGCATATCGCCCATCTGCTGCACGACAAGAGCAAGCGGGCAGGAAAACCGTTTGTGGCTGTGGACTGCGGTTCACTCACCAAAGAG
Source organism: Duncaniella muricolitica (assembly GCF_910574735.1). Lineage (NCBI taxonomy): Bacteria > Pseudomonadati > Bacteroidota > Bacteroidia > Bacteroidales > Muribaculaceae > Duncaniella > Duncaniella muricolitica. The sequence goes on from NZ_CAJTCF010000073.1 coordinate 14,133, forward strand.
CTTGCACCGTCGGCATTCTTCGGACACGTCAGAGGGGCGTTCACCGGTGCGGACAGTGCCAAGAAAGGATATTTCCATGAAGCCGAAGGCGGCACGCTGTTTTTGGACGAAGTGGGCAACCTTGCACCGGAAACCCAACAGATGCTTCTGCGTGCCATACAGGAGCGGCGATACCGCCCCGTTGGTGACAGGACGGATAGAAGTTTCAATGTCCGTATTATCGCTGCCACCAACGAGAATCTGGAAAAGGCGGTCAATGAAAAGCGTTTCCGGCAGGACTTGCTGTACCGTCTGCACGACTTCGAGATAACCGTTCCGCCGCTGCGTGATTGTCAGGAAGACATCATGCCGCTGGCAGAGTTTTTCCGCGAGATTGCCAATAATGAATTGGAGTGCAAGGTTAGCGGATTCAGCTCCGAAGCACGGAAAGCGTTGCTGACCCATTCATGGCTGGGCAACGTGCGCGAGCTTCGTCAGAAAATCATGGGCGCGGTGTTGCAGGCACAGACGGGACTTGTCACGAAAGAGCATCTGGAACTTGGAATAACCGAAACAACCTCTGTTACCAGCTTCTCCCTGCGCAACAAAGAGGAAGATAAAGAGCGGATTATACGCGCTTTGAAGCAAGCTGACGGGAACCGCAAGGTCGCCGCCGAACTGCTTGGAATAGGCAGGACAACACTGTATAACAAACTGGAAGAATATGGATTGAAATACAAAATTGAGCAATCATAGCCCGCAATTCGCTGAAAATGGCTATCTTTGCATGACATATCAGAAGGTAACGGCGATTGGCAGAGCCTTTTGCCGCCTATATATAACATAAGACCGCAAGGCGTTTCGAGCGAAAATCTGGTAAATTGACACTACGGAGACGATTGCGTGATGCTTATGCTATGCCTACGCATAGCGTGCATTCACGTACTCTCCGTAAAAGGCTTTACCAGAGCCGTCGCTTGAAAGTAGTGTGATTTGCACGCTACTTTTTTGCCCTTGCCTAACGAAAGGAAACGATAATGGGTAAAGTACAGATTCTTGCCGTCCTCACGATGGACGGATGTCAAAGCTCCGAGTTGTATTGCAAAGCGTATAAGGAACTGCGCCTTGAAAATTGCGGTATCAACGAGATAAGGGAAAACGCCCTTTATCATATCACACCGGATTATTCCATCTCCATGCTTGACGAATGGCGGAAATCCACAACAGACATCTGCTATCTGGCGGAAGCCACTCCTGAAAAGGCGGACTACATCAACGGGCTGCTGCGTATGCGTGTGGTGGATGAAATCATACTATACACAATTCCTTTCATTGCCGGAACGGGAAAGCGTTTCTTCCAGTCCGTCTTGCCACAGGAACAATGGACGCTGACCTCACAGAAAGCATACCGCAACGGAGTGGTCCGCCATATCTATAAAGCGTGCGTCTGATGTCCGGAAAATGGACTAATGTTCAGTAGATTAACACCTTAAGTTGAATACAACTCCTGTCGGATAAATAAATTTTGAAATTATTACTCTGAAATCCAGCATATTGCAGACTATGTGCCGGATTTTTTGTTTGATGTACATGATTTTTGCCAATCATATTCATGTGCGCATACCGAAAAACAGAGTGTAAAATTTCAAAATTGACAGGACATGAATTATTTTTTATTGGCGGAAACCGAGTTCTTCCGCCGTATAAACGAAGCCGGTGACTGCAATATGGAAACGGCATACACGGCTTTCGCCACCCAAGTGATCGAGCTATGCAGCGGCAATGTGGACACCAACCGCACCATCATCGCGCTGGCTTACATCGAAATCGAGTTGCAGCACCATCCCGTGCGCAATTTTCCCGAAGAAAAGAGGTAGGTTGCATCCTATATCAGCAAGGCACTCTCTTTCGTAAGGAAGATGCAGAAGTTCCTTGCCGCTCCCCAAGTGCCACCACTAATCCCCATCCGTACATCCTCCGAAAATACAACTGAAAAATCCGCCACACTCCTGCAATGGACAGGCAACGCCATCGACCTTGTGGAACTTATCTACGGCATCAACGAGATGGGCTGCATCAACAACGGTAACATGCCGCTTAAACAGCTCGCCCCGCTCCTCTACAAGATTTTCGGTGTCGAATCAAAGGACTGCTACCGCTTCTATATTGACATCAAACGCCGGAAGAACGAGAGCCGCACCTACTTCCTTGACAGGATGCAGGAGAAACTCAACGAGAAGATGCAACGTGACGAGGAATTGGAACGCATGAGAAGATGAACCACCATCCGGACAGGAAAGACGGAAAATAAGGGGCAATCATCTGTTTTCCGTCTTTTTTTGTTGCATCATATTGACAATCATGGAAATAAATGCCGATATTTGCAGCCGGAACAGAAGCAGGATAAAGAAATGGCAAAAAAGAAGAAACAGAACGGGCACTACTGCCGGATTTGCGGTGACTACAAGGCGAATGAGAAGTTCTCCGGCAAAGGACACGCACAACATATCTGTAAAAGCTGCATGTCCGCCATGCGCAGCGGCAAGAATCCGGAGGATATTCTGCCGGAACCGTTGCCCGTGAACCGTGAAACGACACGTTTCAAGAAACTGGGTAAAGAGGAAAAAGCCGTGCTTAAAGCGTTTATCTCCGAAATGGTAACCGAATACTGGCAGGAAAACAGGCAGATACCGTTTGCGGAAAGTTTTTCCGAACTTAAAAAATATATCATCGGAACTTATGATGAGGAATGCGGCATACTCCTGAAAGATGACGCGGAACTGAAGACCTACTTTCAGACACATACGGTAACGACCATAAACAAATTGCTGAAAGAGGAAAATCCGGAAAACGAAGGGTAACGAAAACGGGCGGAACAAGGTGTCAAACTTGCCCCGCCCGTTTTCGTTACCGCCTGCCGGCTATTTCTGCTGCAACAGATGCTTCAGGTTCTCGTCACCCGCGATACGCTCCAGTTCGTCGGCGACAATCTGCTTCACCTCCTCCTTGATGCGCCTGTAATTCGCCTGCACCGTTTCCTTCATGCAGTCGTTGCCGTCCCCGTCGATGAAGTCGGTAATGACGGGGATCTTCTTGTAGGCTTTCTCCTCGCGCTTCACCTTCTCGGCGTCCACGACAATCTCGCAGTGAAAAATCTTCTGTTCGATACGCTCGTTGAAGTTATCAGATACTGAACCGACAAACATTCCCTGCGTCAAGCCGGAAATCTTGCTGGGTGGGATAAGCGCGTCCATCTGCGTGTTGATGGAGGTGGAAACGTCCTGCCGGTTAATGGAAATGGACTGCCGTTTCTGCAATACCTTTCCGAAGCGTTCGGATAGCGTCTTGGCGGTTTCGCCTACCACCTGACCGGAGAAGATATTTCCGACGGTGTTCATCACGACTTTGGCTTCCTTATCGCCATAGTCGCGCACCAGCTGGCTGAAATCCTGAAAGCCCAGACACACGGCAACCTTGTTGCTTCGCGCGGTGGCGATAAGGTTGTCCAGCCCCTTGAAATATATCGTCGGTAGTTCATCTATAATGACCGACGACTTCAGCATACCTTTCTTGTTTATGAGTTTCACGATACGGGAGTTATAAAGACCGAGAGCCGCACCGTAGATATTCTGGCGGTCGGGGTTGTTGCCCACGCAGAGGATTTTCGGCTCTTCGGGATTGTTGATGTCCAGCGTGAACTCGCTGTCCGACATCACCCAGTAGAGCTGCGGGGAAATCATCCTTGAAAGCGGTATTTTCGCCGATGCTATCTGCCCCATCAACTGCTCCGCAGCCCCTCCGAGCCATGCGTCCATGAATGGCGAGAGGTAGTTTTCCAGTTCGGGATAAGAGGTCAGAATAGGGAAAATATCCTCGTAACGGCGGTTCAGGAACTCGATTGCATGGGGGAACGTGCAATACTTGCCGTTCTGATAAATTTTCAAATACCATATAATACTGGCAAACAGAATGATAGGCGATTCCACGAAGAAGTCGCCCTGCTTTTGCACCCACGACTTATTCAAGTTGAGCATTATGGTGTACGCGCTTTCGTAAGCGTCCGTGATATCCTCCATGAAATCCGGGTGGATGGGATTGCAACGGTGCGAGCGTCGCGGGTCGTCGAAGTTTATCACATAGAACTTCGGCTTCACCTTGTAGCCCTCCGGGTGGTTCAGTAGATGGTTGTAGGCTATCGTGGACAAGTCGCTGAATTTGAAGTCGTACACATACATCGAAAAGCCCTTTTCTATCTGCTGCTTGATGAAATTGTTTACCACCGCATAGGATTTACCACTGCCCGGCGTACCCAATACGATGGAAGCCCTGAAGGGATTCACGACATTGATCCAGCCGTTGTTCCAACGCTTTTTGTAGTAGAAGCGTGTGGGCAGATTGACCGAATACTCGCTTTCGATAAGCCGTGTTTCCTGCATGAAACTCTCGTTCTCGTTGTTGAACACGTCATCCATCAGGTTGTGCTTCAACAGGCGGCTCATCCACAGACCGCCCATCAGCAGGCAGACATAGCCCGCTCCGACGGTCAGGACATAAAGCCCCGTCACCGCTTCAACCGGCAACGGCAATGCCAATATCCACCAGTTGAGAAAGAACAGCACGAACCCTGCGGCAAGGGCCGCCCAGATTCTTCTCCAAGTGATTTTCTCTCCCTTGACGCCCTTTGTCCCCAGACAGGACAGGGCAAGCAGAAGAACGGCAAACAGTTTCGTGTACAGGATGGAACGGAACAGCCCCGCCGTGCGGTTGAAGTTCATCAGTATTCTGTCCACCACGCCGATGTCCACACCCCAAAGCCGGATGGCTTCATAGCAGAACCAGTACACGTTCATGACCACTAAAATAATACTCACGGCACGCAGAAAATCCATGATTTTCGCCAATGCCCTCAAATCGTCTTCTTGTTGTGACATACATTGTTTTTTTTGATTGTTGATACTTTCGGTTACATTCCCAAGCCCTTGCGCTTCTTCTTTTTCCTCTTGCGCCGCATCGCACGGATGAAGGCTTCCTCCTCGGCGTCCACCGCCGGACCTTCGGAAGTGAGCAGGCCGACACCGCCCGCCATGCTTTCATCGTCGGATGCGCTCTGTCCGCGCATATCCTTCCCAGCTTCCACCGGAACGGAAAGCGGAACGGGCGGCAGTCCGGCGTAAGGCAGCGTGAAGTGTTCCTGCAAGGCATTGGCGGAAAGTTCCTTGCCCATGCGCGAGCCGTTCAGCACGCAGCCCGTGCGGTGGTCGATGAACGTGGCTCCGTAGATGCGCCCTTCCTCCGTGTAGCGCAGCACGGTGTCGATGCCTTTCCCTTTGAGCGTGGCAACGAACTTATCCTTGTCATACGTGCCTTCCAGCACGGAAAGGACAGTGCGTTTCGTCATTCCGGCGAGTTTCCTGTCCTTGATCTCCTGCTTGGAACGGGCAAACTTCCTCTGCACGGCTTCATAGCCGACGGATTTCCCGAAGAGCGAGGATTTGAACGGATTACCGACTTTGTTGCCCATGTCATCCGTGACGGAATAGACCAGCCCGTGATACTCGCGTCCGCGCACATTGCCGTGCGCTTCCTCCACCGTCATATTATATAAGGAAAGGAGTGCGCGGTATTCGCCCATCGTCTGAAAACGGTACTGCCCGTTCAGAACCTTGACAATATTCCCCGCCTGCTTCTTCACGTCGCCCGCAGAGGCGTCCACCTTGCGCAGCGGCGTGTCAAGACGGCGGTTCTTGCGTTCCGCATCGTGCAGTCCGTATTTCTTCTCCAACTCACGGGTGATCTGCTTGCTACGATAGTAGTTGTTCTTGTCACTGATACATTTCCCGTTCTCGTCCACCCGCACGGTCACGATGTGCAGGTGGTGGCGGTCAATGTCCTCGTGCTTGAAAACAAGGTAAGGCTGGTTGCCGAAACCGAGTTTTTCCAGATACTCGCGGGCTATATCCTGCAATTCCGCATCGGTCAGCACGTCATCGGGATGTGGGTTGAGCGAGATATGCACCACCGGCTTCTCCACTTTCATCTGTGGCGGCAGAAAGGTGTGGAAGCCCTCCATTGCCTTGTTGATGTCCACCGTTCCCGAACCGTCATTATAGATACGGTTGGTAGTGAGCAGCCGCCCTTGCGCCTCGTTGATCTGTAGGCTCGACACCGGGGCGCCTTGCCGCATTTCTGCGGTAGGTTTCCCCGAGTCTGCCCCCGAACCGGACTTACACCTTTCAGCGTATCCGGCTCTCCATTGGTATATA
>NZ_CAJTCF010000074.1:0-20132 GCF_910574735.1 Duncaniella muricolitica
CCGCTTCGATACCACCGTCTCCAGTTGGAAAGGTTGGAATTTCCTCGCTTTTATCGTTATTTTCCTTAAAAAATTTCACAAATCAAATTAGTTTAAACAACTTCAGAGAGAGAGTAATAACAGGAGACAGCGGGATTGATTTTTTCATATATTCTCCGCAATCCATCACTCTCATACATTTTCTGAATAAAAAACTTATGTTTCTTATGTCCTTTTGAAACTTTTGTATCTCTCCCCTACCCTCATGCATGTTACATAATGGTTACAATATAATTTTTCAAGCCGAATACTCGAATTTATCCAAAAATTGCGTTAACTTTGCGAAATTAAGTAACTATACCTAAAAAAATACCATACCCGACATGTCATTCTGGAAAGGAGTTTTGAACGTCTTTGGGTTCGGAGGCGACAACGACGAGGATGAGGAGGAATATGACTCCTCGCTCCCGACATATGCAGCGCAACCGCGCTCTGTCACGACTACAGCCATAACCAAACCTGCCGCCACACCGGCATCGGCCACGCATACCCGTGAGACAGAGACTCCGGAGCCGGAAACCGAACCTCACGACAGCAGCGAAGACAACGCTCCCGCCACTCAACAAAATGTCGACAAGGCCGCCGAACCGACCGTGGCCGACCCCGACCTGCCTGGCGACCTGTTTGACGCACTTATCGAGCAGTTTAACGCCGCTCAACCCGACTTCATAAGCAAATGCCTGTCGACCGACGCCCAGCGCGCCTATCTGCTCAACTCTCTGTCTGACAGTCTTAAGCAACGTCTCAACAACACAGGCCTGAAGATAGCGTCAGCTAACAACCAAGCCGACGACTCGGCCGAACGCGAGCGTCTGCAGCGGCGCATCACCTCACTCGAAGCCGATGTCAAGGCCACCGACTCACTGCGACAGGAAAACCGCAAGCTCCAACTGAGCATCGAGCGTCAGAAACGCGCCCTGCTCGACCGCATCAACGACCTTGAGGCTCAGGTGGCGAAAAGCCATGCCGAAAAGGAAAAATTCTTCAGCGACAAGCGCAATCCGGCCGACGCCGCGCTGATCGACTCGACCAACGCCCGCGTCAAAGAGCTCGAACAGTCTCTCTCCGAGCGCGAATCAAAGATAAAGGAACTGACCGACTCTATCGAAAAACTCGGCACTGCCTCCGAGGAACTCTCCAAAACCCTGGCCGAACGCGACAAACAGATTGCCGACGAAGCCTCGCTGCGCGAACAGCTCGAGGTCAAAAACCGCATGAGCGACGAGATGCTCAACGACCTGCGCAACCAGGCCGCTTCGGCCCGAAACGAATATGAGGAAACCTGTCGCCAGCAGCAGCTCGCCCTCGAGCAGATACACGACCAGGTGGCCAGCTTCGAGCAGGTCAAAGCCCGTCTCGAGGCCCGCATTATCGAGCTGAAAGACGCTCTGAAGGATGCCAAGTGCAACGACCGTGAGGAGCAGATAGCCCGGCTCAACGAGGAAAACGCCTCGCTGCGCCACACCATCGAAAACAATCTCTACAACCAGGCCAACAGCGAAAACCGCCTGCGCAACGAAATCAAGCAGTTGCGCCGACAGCTCGAAGAGGCCGGCAAAGCTGCCGCCACCTCATCGCCTGCAGCCCCATACGGCAACACTGAAAACCGCCCCAAATCCATGTCGGCCGAGCCGTCGGCCGCGGCCTATCCCACCGAGACACCCCCCGAACGTCCGGCTCCACGCCGACGCGGACGCCCCAAGAAAGTAAAACTTGACGAAGACCTCGACAACACCGAATGGTTCTCGGGCCAGAAGGACACCCCCGACTTCGGCTACCACGAGCCCCCGCGCCGTCCCTCCAACGACAACGCCGCCCAGCTCTCGCTCTTCTGAGCCACCTCTGCCTCTGCACTATCCCCCCCTTCCACCACCGTCAATCAAGCATCACGATAATTATGAAGATATTAGCCTCAGCGATATTAATGGCCGCCACCGGCCTTCTCAGCCTCTCGGCCGCCCCCAAGCGCGCCAATGTCAGCGACTTTGCCGACATGGCTCCGTATGTATATCCCGGCAACACCGCCCGCTATGTGTCCAAGCCCTACTTCACACCCGACGGACAAAACTATCTCCGGCTATCTGACGACGGCAAGCGCGTAGTGAAACACGACATACGCAACGGGGCCGAGGTCGAGACTCTGATGGATGTAACCCACACCCGCCAGGCCAACATATCATCAATCCAGAACTTCACACTGAGCCCCGACGGCTCCAAACTGCTCATCGCCACCTCAGTCGAGCCCATCTATCGCCGCTCCACCCGCGCGGTCTACTATGTCTACGAACTGCGCACCCGCATACTCACCCCCCTCTCGGACGAACACCAGCCCCAGCGCGCGCCTCTCTTCTCGCCCGACGGACGTATGGTGGCATTTGTGGCCGGCGACAACAATATCTATCTCAAGAAGCTCGACTATGGCACCGAAGTAGCCGTCACAACCGACGGAGCCGTCAACGCTGTCATCAACGGCGTGCCCGACTGGGTCTACGAGGAAGAGTTCTCGACAGCCTCATCCATGGCATGGGCTCCCGACTGCTCTACGCTCTGCTATCTGAAATACAACGAAAGCGACGTGCCTACCTACTCCTTCCCCCTCTATGAAGGAGCCTGTGACCCTATGCGTCAGTATGCCCTCTATCCCGGCAGTTTCACCTACAAATATCCCGTGGCCGGAGAGCCCAACTCCAAAGTCTCGCTCCACAGCTACGACATCGACAACCGCAAGACCAAAGACCTCTCTCTCCCGGCCTCCGACATCGAATACATACCCCGCATCAGCTACACTCCACAGGCCGACAGCCGACTCATAGTCACCACTCTCGACCGCGCTCAGACACGCATGGAACTCCTGTCGGTCAATCCCAAATCGGGCGTGTGCAAATCGCTCCTCACCGAGCAGAGCGACGCATGGCTCAATCCCGACACATATGAGAACCTCAACTTCCTCCCCTCGGGCATGCTGCTCCTCTCGGCCCGCACAGGCTTCACCCACGCCTATCTCTACAGCTACGAGGGCCAACTGCTCAAGACCGTCACATCGGGCGACTATGACGTCAAGGACTTCTACGGCTGCGACGCCAAAGGCAACTATTACTTCCAGACCACAGCCACAGGCCCCATCAACCGCGTGGTGACACGCATCGACGCCAAAGGCGTGACCAAGCATCTCACCCCCGCCAACGGCAACGCCTCGGCATGGTTTGCCCCCTCGATGGACCACTATGCAGTCACCTACAGCAACGCCACCACACCCCCCTCGTGCACACTCTACACAGCTCCGGCCGACAAGAAAGTGCGCGTGCTCGAGGACAACGCCGGCCTTGCTCAGAAATATGCCTCGGCCCCCAAGCCCGAGTTTATCACAGTGACCACAGCCGAAGGCATCACCATGGACGCCTATATCATCAAGCCCGTCAATATGGACGCCTCGCGCCGCTATCCGCTCATCATCACCCAATACAGCGGCCCCGGCTCGCAGCAGGTGCTCGACCGCTGGAGCGTCGACTGGACACAGTATGCCGCCATGCACGGCTACGTGGTGATGTGTGTCGACCCCCGCGGCACAGGCGGCAAAGGACGCAAATGGGAGACAATCGTGTATAAAAACCTCGGCCATTACGAGACCATCGACATCCAGGGTGCTGCTCGCTGGGCTGCATCGCTCCCCTATATCGACGCCGACCGCATAGGACTCATAGGCTGGAGCTACGGAGGCTACCAGACTCTCATGACCGTCTCCACACCGACATCACCCTTCGCTTGCGCCGTAGCCATCGCCCCGGTAACCGACTGGCGTTACTACGACACCGTTTACTCCGAGCGTTACATGCTCACTCCGCAGGAAAATGAAAAAGGTTATCGTGAATCGTCGCCCATCAACCGTCTGAAAGACATGAACATACCGCTACTGCTCATGCACGGCACCGCCGATGACAACGTGCACCTCCTAAACACTATGCAGTATGTGTCCGTTATGCAATCATACGGCCGTTTCTGCGACATGTTTCTTTACCCCAATATGAACCACTCGATCAACGGTTGCGACACACGTCTGAACGTTTACTCCAAAATGCTCGACTACTTCAACAAAAATATGTAAATACAAACCTGCCATACAACAAAAGAAACACTTTTAACACCCTCTTAATCCCTCTCGGCCCCTCGACTATCCATCCGTCATCCCCACCTCACTTCAACTGAAGTATACACACATGTCCACAAAGAATCACACTCACGAAACCGCAATATTCGATCTGTGGCTCAACTGGGTCATCGCAGGAGGCGCACTAATCCTGCCCATACTGCTGAGCGTATACATCCGGCCGCTCCTTATCCCCCTCATATCGCTGGCCCTTGCCGGCGGTCTGCTTGCCTATGACCGTGCGTCGCTGCGTTCCCACACAGCCGTGTGTCCGCTCATACTCACCATCGCCACACGTTCGCTGTTTTACTCCGCCCTGATAATGATTGTAATCAGTCTCATCTATGCTCGCGGAGTCATCTGGTATCTGTATGACGACGAGACAATCAACACCGCCATACCCTTTGTGACACTGCTCATCGTGGCCCCGGTGTTATTTCTCACCACAGCATGGTCACACATCCGAGGCAAGCGTTACAGCGCGTGCCAGCGGTGTGTCAACAATCTCGGCTCCATCTCGGAACGAGGACTCCTCGGCAAGATATTCAGTCAGGAAAGCCGCTACCAGCGTTACTTCATGCTCGGCATCTCGGGTGTGCTCACCATAATAGCGTGGGGCTATTATACCTACTTCTACATCAATGTCAACATCAACATCCCCGACCGGTTCTTCTTCGGCTGGATACCCGTCATACTCTATCTGATTTCGGTGTTCTATCTCGGAGCCCGCTGCTTCACGCTCTGGGCCTACTATTGCCAGGACAACAATGCCAACGACATGAGTCAGGGTGCACTGACAAGCATAAGGATACTGCTCATCTCGGGCGACAAATTTTATCTCGCGCGCGAAGAGGAGTATAACGACACCCCCGACGGCTATCTCTACGACACCCCCGCCACAGTGACAATAGGATATCACAAAGAGGTTTCCATCGAAAAAGCCACCACATGTCTGCGCGACATCAGCCGCATGGACGACAAAGACTTCACGATGCGCTTCATGTATGAATCGCGCGAGGCTTCGGGCGAACGCAACACGTTTCATTACATCTGCTGCCCCGACTCCACGTCGACCATGGAGAAGTCGGCCCTGCGCGGTCGCTGGTACAATCTCTCACAGGTAGAGCGTCTGCTCCACAACCGTGAGCTCACCCCCATGCTCGCCTCGGAGATACACCGGCTCCACACCATCACAATGGCTTGGAAAACCTACGATGCCGAAGGCCGCCGTCTATATAAGGTGAAAAACTATCACCCCATATTCCGCCTCGACGGCATATGTGACTGGGACGTGGACTTCAATTCGCCCAAATGGCTCGACGTGGCGCGTCTCAACGAGGACAAACGATTCTTCCGCCTGCGCAAACTCTGGCGCAGCATCTATACCGTAAAATCATGAGCACGCAACACAAGCTCATAGTAATCACCGGACCGACCGCCTCGGGCAAGACACGCCGGGCCGTCGACCTGGCGCGCGCCATCGACGGCGAAATCATCAGTGCCGACTCGCGACAGATATACCGCGGCATGGATCTCGGCACAGGCAAAGACCTCGAGGAATATGGCGACGTGCCTGTCCATCTGATAGACATTTGTCCGGCCGGATATAAATACAATCTCTTTGAATATCTCCGCGACTACCGTGAAGCCTATGCCGACATCATCGCGCGCGGCAAGACTCCGATACTCTGCGGCGGCACCGGCCTATATGTGGAGAGCGTGCTCAAAGGGCTGTCGCTCCCCGAAGTGCCCGAAAACCCTTCGCTCAGGGCCTCGCTCCGAGGCAAATCGCTCGAAGAACTGACCGAGCTGCTCGCCTCGATGAAAACTCTCCACAACGTCACCGACGTCGACACATGCCAGCGGGCCATACGTGCCATCGAGATTCAGACATACTATCATCAGCATCCCGAAGCGGCCGCCTCGGCCGAGCCCCATCCCATAGCCGACGCTCTCGTGATAGGCGTTGACGTGGACCGTGACACACGCCGCCTCCGCATCAGCCAACGTCTTCGCGCACGCCTCGACGCCGGCATGCTCGACGAAGTGAGACGTCTGCTCGACTCGGGCATAGCACCCGACGACCTCATATATTACGGACTCGAATACAAATATCTCACTCTTCACCTCATAGGCCGCCTCACCTACGACGAAATGGTGTCGCAGCTCGAGATAGCCATCCACCAGTTTGCCAAGCGTCAGATGACATGGTTTCGCGGCATGGAGCGACGCCTTGCCGACGCCTACACCCGTGCCGGCCTCCCCTTCACCACCCCGATCATCACATGGCTCCCCTCGACCCTGTCTCCCGAAGAATTTACACGAAGTATTTTAACATGAGATGAGATACAAACGGACAAAAGTCTCAAAAGTCACAAAAGGGATTGAATAATCAACCAAGACTATTCAATCCCTTTTGTGACTTTTGAGACTTTTGTCCTTTTGTATCTCTTCAATATCGGTTATCAATCCTTCTTTCTGACATCCGAGATGGTTGTCTCCGGAGTGATGCCGTCGCGCTTGAGCAGTGCGTCGATAGTGGCGTCATGTCCGCGGAAGCGACGATAGAGCACGGCAGGGTCCTCGGTGCCGCCTCGGCTGAGTATATTGTCGCGGAACGAGTCGGCTGTCTCGCGGTCAAAGATGCCATGCTCCTTGAAATGAGCAAACGCATCAGCGTCGAGCACCTCGGCCCATTTGTAACCATAATATCCCGCAGCATATCCGCCGGCAAATATGTGGCTGAATGTCGGAGCGAACTGCAGACCCTCGATAGGCTCAAACATAGCCACCGACTCAATGGCGTCGTTCTCAAACTTGGCAGCGTCATCCACAGGCTCTGTGATAGTGTGCCACGCCATGTCGAGAAGTCCGAAGCTGAGCTGACGCAGACATGCATAGGCCGCACCAAACTGTGCGGAGGCTATGAGACGGTCCACAAGTTCGGCGGGGATTGAATCGCCTGTCTCGTAATGACGTGCGAAGCCGTCGAGAAACTCTTTCTCGGTCAGATAGTTTTCGTTAAACTGCGAGGGGAGTTCCACAAAGTCATGCAGCACGTTGGTGCCTGACAGAGAACCGTATTTTGCCTTGGTGAGCAGTCCGTGCAGACCGTGGCCAAACTCGTGGAGGAATGTCTCGACCTCATAGGGTGTGAGAAGCGATGGCTTGGTCTCGGTGGGCTTGGTGAAGTTCATGACTATCGTCACATGAGGACGCGAATCGGTGCCGTCGGCCTCCATGTGCTGACCTTTGAACTCGGTCATCCACGCGCCCGAACGCTTGCTGGCGCGGGGAAAGAAGTCGGTGTATATCACTCCGAGATAGCTTCCGTCCTTATCCTTGACATCAAAGGCTGTGACGTCGGGATGATACACGGGTATCTCACTGTTCTTCTCAAATGTCACACCATAGAGCTTGGTGGCAAGACCAAACACGCCGTCAATCACACTGTTGAGCTCGAAATAGGGACGCATCTCCTCCTCGTCGTAGGCATACTTGGCATTGCGCAGCTTGTTGGAATAATAGCTGTAATCCCAGGGCTTGATGTCGACGGGATGGCCCTCGAGCTTGGTGGCATAGGCCTTGAGCTCCTCAAACTCCTTTTTCTGCGCGGGGCGATAGGCGTCGCGCAGCGAGTTGAGCAGATTGTATACATTCTCGGGAGTCGCGGCCATGGTGTTGGCCAGCTTATACTGGGCATAATTCTTATAGCCGAGCAGCTTGGCGATGGCAAGACGTGTGGCGGCAATCTCTTTGAGCACAGGGATGTTGTTATACTCTCCCTTGGAGTTGCGGCCGCTGTAAAGCCTATACATCTTCTCTCGCAGGTCGCGGCGCGAGCCGTTTTTCATGAACGACATATACACCGGAGCATCGAGCGTGAAGAGATATTCTCCTTCGCGGCCCTCCTCCTTGGCTGCAAGCGCGGCGGCCTCGATGGAGCTTTCGGTGAGACCGTCGAGATCATCGGCCGTAAGCCATATCTTATAGGTGTTGAGTTCCTTGAGCACATTCTGGCCAAACATGGTGGTCAGCTCGCTCAGACGCGACGACAGTTTGCTATAAGTCTCGCGGTCGGCACCCTCGAGAAGCGCGCCGTTGCGGGTAAACGACTCATAGGTGCGCTTGAGCAGCATCTTGTCCTCGGCCGAGAGACGCGTGGTGTCAGCACTGTCATGCACGGCCTTGATGCGCTTCCACAACCCTTCGTTGAGCGAGATGGAGGTGGAGTAGTCCGACAGACGCGGAGTGAGTTTCACCGACAGTTCCATCACAGCGTCGTCGCTGAGAGCCGACTCGAGGGGATAAAACACATTGAGCACTCGGTCAAGTTCGCGTCCCGAATTTTCGAGGGCCACGATGGTGTTTTCAAACGTCGGAGCCTCCGGATTGGCCACGATGTCGTCAATGGCCTTGAGTCCGAGCCTGATGCCGCGGTCTACCGCCGGCTCATAGTGCGATATGTCTATACGGTCAAACGGTGCCGTGCCGTGAGGAGTGCCTTTGAACTCCTCGAAAAATGGATTCTGAGCTTGTGTCATAATGCTTGTTGCGACGGCTACAGCCGCCAGGATGTTTTTTTGCACTGTATTTTATTTTATGTGTTTAATTTGAACTTACCGCGATTGACTTGTCCATGACAATAGCCATCAGCCTCGGGTCGACATCGGCAAGAGCCGTCACCGTCAGGCGATCGTCATTAAGAGTGCGCATGAAGCGGTCAACATCACCATCCATGGCCTTGATGGCATCGACATAATGGTCGACAGCCTCGCCGGGATGGCCGGTGAGCAGACTCAGGTGTCCGGCGTTGATATAGTCGCCGGGACGTGGCGAGGCTCCGGCGAGAAGCGTGGCCGTGTATTTGACACAGCGGTCATAGTCGCCACCGAGGAGCGTACACCAGGCCAGCGCGCGGGTGGCCTTCTCCGTGCCCGAACCGAGAAACTCGGCCTTGAACAGATATTGCAACGCTTCGTCATAACGGCGCAACTTTACGAGCGACAGGCCTGTGTTGAGTGCGAGATTCACATCGTCGGGACGTTCCTCGGCCAGACGGCGGTAACACTCCAGGGCCTTGTCCCACTGCCCGAGCGTGCGGTAACACCAGGCCAGACGTCTCACCGTCCAGTTGCTCGACGAGTCGAGCATGTCGGCCTGCTCGTAATGACGCAGAGCGGCCGACGGACGTCCGAGCTGCTGCTCGCAGTAGCCCATCTTCTGACAGATGGCGGCCGACGGGGCCGACATCGAGTCGAGACGGCCGAACACGTCGAGCGCGTCGGCATAATAACCACGCTTGAAATAAAATTCAGCTATGACCATGAGCGTGTCGGCGTCGTCAAACTCATCAGCCAGCGCGGGTATAGCGGGTATGTTGAGTCCGATGGCAAAGGGGTCGGAAAACTCGCCCTTGCGCCTGAACAGTTTGAAAAACCTGTATAGGTTGCGCACATAGTTGGTGGCCAGTTCCTCACGGCCGCCGCGCTTGCCCCCCATTCCGGCCATACGCACCGTATCGAGCTGCTCGCTCTGCATGCGCAGTTGCGAGAGCATCATGTCGCGCTGAGCCGGCGGTATCTGGCCGAGCGACAGAGCTATGGAATATTTGTCATTGTCGCAAAACATCGGTATGTTACCCATCACTTCGACCAGCGCGTCGATTTCGGGCACATCGCCCGACGCTATCTGTGGATGATTGGTGCGGAAGGGCATGAACCAATTGGAGATGTCGTTGAAGAAAGCAAAGGTCTTCAACCGCCCGAAAGTGGCCATCATCACATCACCGCCATCCTCCTGAAGCTCCTGCAACTCCTTGAGACGGTCGGCCACACCCGACTTTTCGAGCATCTCG
The DNA here is from genome assembly GCF_910574735.1 of Duncaniella muricolitica. Taxonomy (NCBI): domain Bacteria; kingdom Pseudomonadati; phylum Bacteroidota; class Bacteroidia; order Bacteroidales; family Muribaculaceae; genus Duncaniella; species Duncaniella muricolitica. The sequence continues at coordinate 10,041 of NZ_CAJTCF010000074.1, forward strand.
GCCCATTCGGGATTCTCCTCCATGGCCTCCGGGTCGAGCGGATGGTCCTTGAGCTTCTCTATCTCCGGACGGAGCTTCATCATCTCGGGGATGACCTCTTCGTTAAACTTGCGCGTGATGCGCTCGGTGTCGCGCGAACGCACAAACTGCATCGTGGCCATGCGCACGTCGCGAGTCCATCCCGGCATATCCTTGAGAGCGGCCAGGCGATTGCGCAGACGCTGCGACATGTGGCGCGTACGATAGAGCCACATCCCCACGAGCATCCCGCAGAGAGCCCTCACCGACACCTCATCGTCGGCCGACGCATAGGCATCCATCAGAAACAGCATCCTGCGCTCGTCATACTGCTCCATCAGCCCCATAAACACCGCGCTGACCATCAGCGACTTGAAATACGACGGGAGCGACATGTCGTCCATAGCCCCGCGCAGCGACACCTCGTCGGGTCCGGCGAGAGATCCGATGGTCCACACGCGGTTGAATATGCGGCGTTCCAACTGCTCGGCCTTCGCGGCAAACTCCCGCGAAGCCTTGGCCGGATTTTCGGTAAGAGCCGCCAGCGACAGTTTCTGATTAGTCTTGGCATAATCGTCAAGCAACGTGACCAGCATATCGGCCGGCGCGGTCTGCTCATAGCGCAAAGTATTGAAATAGAGCGTCGGAGCATCCTTCATACGCAGAGTGCGATGCATTGAGTCGGCAAGCGAGCGTATACCCTCTGTCACACCGGCATGCGCCTCGGCCAACCCCGGATCGGGAAGCCCCTGAAGTGCGTAGGCCGACATGTAGCCGTAGCCCTGACGCAGCCCTTCAAGCTCGCCCGAATAACGGCCCAGCTCGGGATAAGCGGCCACAGCATTGTCAAGCTCGCCGAGAGCCGCGCTCACGCGCCCCTGGGCAAGATAACGGTCTATATTGTCAAAAAGATTGATATTGTCAGTCATTTAATTTAAAGTGTTCAGATGCAAATATACAACAAACAAAGCAAACATCGTGCCAAAGCCCGACATTTCTTATCTTAAGAAACAAAAAATCGAGAAGATTTGTTATGTTACGACATTTCATCCGGAAGTAAAGCCTTCGTCCAATATATATAAACAAAGTTAATGTCATGGCTATGTGAGGGAAAATGCGTATTTTTGCACATAAAAACCAATCCTTAACATTCAAAAAGCGCGGAGAATCCGGCTCGTAACCACACTCTCCAAGCCTTTTAAACCCAAACAATAACTATGCCTCACAACATAGCTGTGCTCGGCTCAACAGGCTCGATAGGCACCCAGACACTCGATATTATCTCACAGTTTCCCGACCGTTTCCGTGCCGTGGTGCTCGCTGCCGGACGCAACGTGGAGCTGCTCATCGAGCAGGCCATGCGCCACCGTCCGGCCCTTGCCGTGATTGCCGACGAAAGCAAATATTCCCTTCTCAAAGAGGCCCTTGAGCCGCTGGGCATCGAGACTGCCGCCGGCGAGATGGCTATGGCCGACGCAATGGAGCGACCCGACTTCGACACCGTGGTCACAGCCACTGTAGGCTACAGCGGTCTGCTCCCGACCATACGTGCCATACGCGCCGGCAAGCAGATAGCCCTGGCCAACAAGGAGACTCTCGTGGTGGCCGGCGAACTGGTCACACGTCTGCTGCGCGAGTCATCATCGACAGTCATCCCCGTCGACTCCGAACACTCGGCCATATACCAGTGTCTGAAAGGCGAGGACCCTGCAACTGTCAAGAAACTCATCATCACCGCCTCGGGCGGCCCCTTCCGCACATGGACTCATGAGGAGACAGCCAAAGTCACTGCACGCCAGGCCCTGAAGCATCCGCGCTGGCAGATGGGAGCCAAAATCACCATTGACTCGGCAACCATGCTCAACAAGGCTTTTGAAATCATCGAGGCCCGATGGCTCTTTGACGTAGCTCCCGAAAAAATCGAGGCCGTAGTGCATCCCCAGTCCATCATTCACTCTATGGTGGAATATGTCGACGGAGCCGTCAAGGCCCAACTCGGCATCCCCGACATGCACCTGCCCATACGCTATGCCCTCGGTGACGCCTCCCGTCTGCCCAGCGGCGAGCGTCCGCTGAGTCTGAGCGACTATGCTCAACTCACCTTCGAGACCCCCGATCCGGTGAAATTTCCATGTCTCACGCTCGCCCCGCGAGCTCTCACCGAGGGGGGCAACACGGCATGTATCATCAACGCGGCCAACGAAGTGGCAGTCGCAGCATTCCTGCGCGACGAAATCTCGTTTCACGGCATCTACGACACCATCACCGATGCTTTGTGCGACATTCCCTTCATCGCCTCACCCTCGCTTGACGACTATGTGGCCACCCACCACGCCACCATCGACTATGCCCGCCGCAAATGCCACAGGCACGTTAAGAGTTTAGAGCTGAAAGTTTAAAGTTTAGAGTTAATACATCCCACTTATAACCTCATAACCCCATAACCTTATAACCTTTGCTCAAAGAGCAAGTAATAACCTTATAACCTCATAACCTTTGCCCGAAGGGCAAGTAAAAACATGGAATCATTTATCATAAAAGCTCTCCAGTTTATAATCGCCCTGGCCTTTCTCGTCATCATACACGAGTTTGGCCACTACATCTTCGCCCGCATCTTCGGAATCAAGGTCGACAAGTTTTACATGTTCTTCAACCCGAAGTTCAGTCTGCTGCGTTACGACCCGCGCACCAACCGCGTAGGTCTCTTCGTCAGACAAGGCGACGAAGAGAAACACACCCCCGACCATGCCGCGCTGTCATTCTCGGTAGGCCGGCCCCACCCCGCCGATCCGGCCTGCGACAAGACCTCATGGCGCGACACCATCTACGGCATCGGATGGGTGCCGCTGGGAGGCTACTGCGCCATCAACGGCATGATTGACGAGACCAACACACAGCTCAGCGACGAAGCCAAGTCATGGGAGTTCCGCACCAAACCGGCTTGGCAGCGATTGCTCGTGATGTTTGGCGGAGTACTGTTTAACTTCATCCTCGCCATACTCATCTATGCAGGCATCGCCGCCCATTGGGGAGCCAAATACATCCCCTTTGACGTAGCCACCGAAGGTTTTGACTTCGTGCCCGCAGCCCAGAAGGTAGGCTTCCGCAACGGAGACATACCTCTCATGGCCGACGGCGTAAAACTCGACGCTGCCGACGGCGACTACATGATGCGCATGGTCGAGGCCAAAGTCGTAACCATGCTCCGCAACGGCAAGGATACCGTAGACATAGCCATCCCCTCCGACTTCATATTCCGTATCAACGACGAAAAAGGCTTCATGGCCTATCGACTGCCGGTCTATATCGACCGTCTCGTCCCGGGCGAAGCCGCCGCCAAAGCCGGCATGCAGGAGGGCGACCACATCATAGCTGTCGACACTGTGGCCACACCCACATTCACCGAACTCACCCCCGCCCTCGAAGCCTATGCCGGCAAGGAGGTCAATGTCACCATCGAGCGTGACGGCAGGAAAATCACCCTGCCCGTGACACCCAACGAGTATGGCAAACTCGGCCTCCAGTTGCGCCCCATCACGGCCGTCTATCCTCCTGTGACCATCGACTACGGCTTCTTCGAGTCGTTCCCCAAAGGCTGGGAGATAGGCACATCCACGCTTACCAACTATGTAAGGTCGATGAAACACGTCTTCTCCTCGGAAGGCGCACAGAGTCTCGGCGGCTTCGGCACGATAGGCAACATGTTTCCCGAGCGTTGGAACTGGCTGTCTTTCTGGGAAATCACCGCATTTCTCTCGGTAGCCCTTGCTTTCATGAACATCATCCCCATTCCCGGCCTTGACGGCGGACACATCATGTTTCTGCTCTGGGAGGTGGTGACCCGCCGCAAAGTGCCCGAAAACGTGCTCATCGCAGCCCAATACGTAGGCATGGGCTTCCTGCTCCTGCTCCTGCTCTACGCCAACGGCAACGACATATTCCGCGCATTCTTCAAGTAATATACTTGCTCAAAGAGCAAAGGTTATAAGGTTATGAGGTTATAAGGTTAACCTTCTCAACTGAATAACTCCTATAACCATCACCCGACGAGCATTATTAACCCCATAGTCCGAAGGACTTATTAACCTTATAACCCCATAACCTTTGCCCGAAGGGCAAAACTAACCTTATAACCTTATAACCTTTGCCCGAAGGGCAAGTAATAAAGGGCAAGTAATAAAGGGCAAGTAATAATGATTACTATAACACTCAAACGCGGCAAGGAGGAATCACTCCTGCGCTTTCATCCCTGGGTATTCTCAGGAGCCATCGCCAACCTTCCACAAGAGATTGAGGAAGGCGACACCGTGCGTGTCGTAGCTTCCGACGGACGTGTGCTCGGAGTGGGCCACTATGAGATAGGCTCGATAGCCGTACGCATGCTCTCGTCCGACGACATAGAGATTTCCGACGACTTCTATCGCGAACGCCTCGCTCAGGCCTGGGCCCTGCGCGAACGCCTCGGACTGATACGTCCCGACAACACCACATTTCGCCTCGTGCATGGCGAAGGCGACTTCCTGCCCGGCTGCGTGGTCGACGTCTACGGCAATACAGCCGTACTCCAGGCCCATTCGCCCGGCATGCACTATGCCCGCCACACCATTGCCAAAGCCCTCACCGAGCTTGACGGAGCAGGCATACGCAACGTCTATTACAAGTCGGAGACCACCCTCCCCTACAAGGCCCGTCTCGACCCCGTCAACGACTATATCATCGGAGGCTTCGAGACTAACATAGCCATAGAGAACGGACTGAAATTCAACATCGACTGGCTCAAAGGCCAGAAGACAGGCTTCTTTGTCGACCAGCGCGACAACCGCGCCCTGCTGCAACATTACAGCGCGGGAGCGAGAGTGCTCAACATGTTCTGTTACACGGGCGGTTTTTCAGTCTACTCCATGCGCGGAGGAGCCACTCTGGTCCACTCGGTCGACTCCTCGGCCAAGGCCGTGGCCCTCACCGACGCCAACATCGAGCTTAACTTCCCCGGCGACACCCGCCACAAATCCTACGCACAGGACGCCTTCAAATATCTCGCCGACATGCCCGACGGAGCCTATGACCTCATCATCCTCGACCCGCCGGCCTTTGCCAAACACCGCAGCGCGATCAAAAACGCCATGGTGGGCTACCGTCGCATCAATGCCGCAGCCTTCCGCAAGATAGCACCAGGCGGCATACTCTTCACATTCTCGTGCTCACAGGCCATTTCGCGCGAACAGTTCCGCCTGGCCGTCTTCACTGCGGCCGCACAGTCGGGACGCAAGGTGCGCATACTCCATCAGCTCACACAGCCGGCCGACCATCCCGTCAACATCTATCACCCCGAAGGCGAATACCTCAAAGGCCTCGTCCTCGCGGTCGAATAACATCACTGACATACCTGAAATCCATACCTTTTAAAACCATTCTCCATAATGCTGTCTAAAAAACTAATCATTCCAGCCATGGCCTCATTAGCCATCATGTCATCCTGCTCGCAGGGCAACAACAAGCCCACGCCGGCCGACTTTGATTACACCGCCGACCGCTTCGCCGACATCGAGGTGCTCCGCTATCAGGTGCCCGGGTTTGAGGAACTCACCCCTCAGCAGCGCATCTTCATCTACTATCTCACCGAGGCTGCAATCGCCGGCCGCGACATGCTGTGGGATCAGAACGGTAAATACAACCTCGCCATCCGCGACCTCATCGAAGGGGTCTACACCAACTACAAGGGCGACCGTAACGACTCCGACTTCAAGGCCCTCGAGACTTATCTCAAGCAGATAGAGTTTGCCAACGGCATACACCACCACTACTCGATGGACAAGTTCAAGCCCGGCTTCTCGCAGGAATGGCTCGCCTCACAGGCCGCCGCCCTCCCCGAAGGCACCGTCACCGACATCGAGTTGCTCATGCCCGTAATCTTCGACCCCACGGTGATGCCCAAGCGTGTCAACCAGGCCGAAGGACAGGACCTCATACTCACCTCGGCCAACAATCTCTATGACGGTGTAAACCAGGCCGAAGTCGAGGCCTATTACAACGCTCTCAAGGACACCACCGACCTCACCCCCGTGTCGTGGGGACTGAACGCCCGCGTGGTCAAAGAAAACGGCAAGGTAGCCGAACAGATATATAAGGTGGGCGGACTCTACTCGCCCGCTCTCGAGCGCATCGTCGAAAATCTCGAGAAGGCTCTCCCCTATGCCGAAAACGACGCTCAGAAGGATATCGTGACCAAACTCATCACCTACTTCCGCTCGGGCGACCTCAAGGACTTCGACACCTACTCCATCGCATGGGCCGAGGACACCAAGAGCCGCATCGACTTTATCAACGGTTTCATCGAGGACTACGGCGACCCCCTCGGCATGACCGGAGCCTATGAGTCGATCGTCAACTTCAAAAACAACGAGGCCAGCCACCGCACCGAGATCATAGCCGACAACGCCGCATGGTTTGAGGGCAACTCGCCCGTCGACCCCCGTTTCCGCAAGGACGAGGTAAAGGGTGTGAGTGCCAAAGTAATCACCGCCGCCATCCTGGCCGGTGACGCATATCCCGCCACCCCCATCGGCATCAATCTCCCCAACTCCAACTGGATACGCGCCGCCCACGGCTCTAAGTCCGTTACGCTCGAAAACATTACCGAAGCCTACGACCAGGCTTCGCACGGCAACGGATTCAACGAAGAGTTTGTCATCGATCAGGAGACCGCTGACCTCATGGACAAATATCTCTTCATCACCGACAACCTCCACACCGACCTGCACGAATGTCTCGGCCACGCATCGGGCCGTCTGCTCCCCGGTGTTGACCCGGGCGCGCTCAAAGCCCACGGCTCCACTCTCGAGGAAGCCCGCGCCGACCTCTTCGCGCTCTATTATCTGGCCGATCCCAAACTCATCGAGCTCGGTCTGCTCGACAATCCCGAAGCCTACAAGGCCGAATATTACAAGTATATCCTCAACGGTCTCATGACCCAGCTCACCCGAGTTGAGCCCGGCAAGGACATCGAGGAGGCCCATATGCGCAACCGTCAGCTCATCTCCAAGTGGGTGTTTGAGAAAGGTCAGCCCGACAACGTAATCGAACTCGTGAAGCGCGACGGCAAGACCTATATCAAAATCAACGACTACACCAAGATGCGCGAACTCATCGGTCAGCTCCTTGCCGAAGTGCAGCGCATCAAGAGCGAGGGCGACTATGCCGCCGGAGCCAAACTCGTCGAGACATATGCCGTAAAGGTCGACCCCGAGCTTCACAAAGAAGTGCTTGACCGCTACGCCAAGCTCGACATAGCTCCCTATCGCGGATTTGTCAACCCCGTCTACACCCCCGTGACCGACAAGGACGGCAACATCACCGACGTGACCATCACCTATGGCGAGGACTATCTGCCCCAGGTGCTCCGCTACTCGCGTGACTACCGCACCCTCCCCGCCTACGCAACCGGCAAATAAATTCGTCTCTGCTTAATAAAAAATAAGTTGTGCCGCTGTCATAGCGACACAACTTATTTTTTTATATCCATTGATTAAGAGAATTTTAATTGTCTCCAAAAGATTCCGTCAATGCTCTCACATCATCTTTATTGACGGGTTGCAGGCCAGAAGAGCATGCATCAGCCCTTCGGAATCAATGGGGTGAAACAATACAGGACAGACGCTTTTGTACCATCGCCGGTTGAAACTGACAAGCACGCCTGTGTCCGGAACAATGTCACCGCCACGGCCAAAGGATATAGGATAAGTGAAATAACGCGGCAGAGACGAGTGGCGATTGTCATCATCAATCATTCTTACCCATTCAATTTCAGCTATCGGATATCTCACTGTCCTGCGGCCATAATAACGGGCCTCGAGATACCCGTCGGAGGTCACTACATAACGGCTCTTGCTCACAGACTGCATGAAAAGCCATACGAGAACAGTCAGTAACACAATAAACCCTCCACCCAAACAATATAATACCCACAAGTGTGTCTTGAATGCCTCCCATAATATTACAGCGGGGTAGAATCCACCAAAACCTAACACAAAATAGATTCGCGACTTGGTGTCGCTCCATCGGCATAGGAATATATTGTCAGTTCTTTGGCTGCTGCTCATATCTGATGTGGGATTATACGATTGATCGAAACAGACGCAAATGTACAAAAAATGCCCCGTAACACAAGTGTCCGGGGCATAAAACGTTATTCATTCGTCACAGCAATGATGCGCGCTCTGTGATTTCGGCATCGGTCATAGTGTAACCCTCAAGACTGCCCTCCTTGGCCTGGATACATATATATGTAAGAGGCTCCTGCGAAGTGCAGCAAAGATTGCGGTCGCAGTTGGTGGCAACACGTATCACGGAACCTTCTGCGATGTCAAACACCGCATCGTCCACCTGAAAGCGTCCCTCGCCCGAAAGGATTATATAATTCTCCTCGTTTGCCTTATGGCTGTGAAAGAACGGCACCGCAACCCCGGTCGGAAGCGAGCCAAACGAAATCTCACACGATGTGGCACCCGATGCATCCTTTACAAACTGCTTGCCTTCAAAACCCTTCAATTTACCAGCCGACACGTGGCTATACTTAGCCCCGCTGTCAAGAATCTTTACTTCGCTCATGATTACTTGTGTATTTTAATAATGATTATTAACTTTGCTATCGAAAGCCGCTTTCGTTTCGATAGTGCAAAGTTAGCGGTTAAATCTTTATAATGCAAGAGGTTACCAAAACGTAACACAGTTACCCTCAGGTAAGTAATTTTGAATATGAACGCATTACCCCTACAAGAAAATCTAAAAAAATACACACGCATCGACACCTGCCCCGTGCGCAACGTCCTCTCACGCTTCACCGGCAAATGGTCGATGCTCATACTGTGTGTGCTCTCCGAAAACCAAGCCACACGCTTCAACGCCATCGGCCGTGCCATCCCCGACATCTCACCCAAAGTGCTCACCGAGACCCTTAAAAATCTCGAAGCCTCGGGCCTCGTCTCGCGCCACATCCACGCCGAAATACCACCCAGAGTCGAATACTCCCTCACCCCCCTCGCCCACACCCTCATGCCCCATCTCACCGCCCTCATCTCATGGGCCATGGAGCACTACACCCCCCAAGATCACCAAGGAGGATTTCTTCATGATGATTAGAGAGACAAATATTAAATCAGCCGTAAGCCTCGACTACATATAATTCAATATTAGGATAGTTCGCAGAGACCCTATTCAGAATTTCTTTCACATCATTCCAATTCAGCCCACCTAATCCGGCACCTATTGCTGGAAGGGCTATTTTGGTTACGTTGTCCGAAGCCGCTAACTCAAGCATTCGCTCAACCGAATTTTCAATATACTCCAACAGAGCCTTTGTTTTCCAAGACACTTGTGTGCCAAGATTATATATGTGCCCGTTGCCATAATTGTAATCAAAGACATCACCGGGATTGAACAAACCGGTCTTGCACATGACACGATATTCGGAATACATCTTAGGATATTTATTTTTGAACTGTAAAGCAATTCCTTTTCCCATTACTCCGGCACAATTACAACCATGTGCATAGTTGTTTACGCCAACAATATTGAATATGTCACCTCTTTCAATAAATTGAATCATATCATATATTATTTCAATAATTTTCTATCATTGTCACCACTTTCCAGTACGCTCATCTGATGAATGGCTATCTGGTTCAGCTTTACAAGTCGCTCGCTCTGCGTCATGCCCTGCTCAATGAAAACCGCATTGAGGTTTTCCATACTAGACAGGCAGATAAGTTCATTGATTGTAGCGTAGTCACGTATGTTCCCTTTGAGATCGGGATTGGTTTCGCGCCATTGCTTTGCCGTTACACCAAACATCGCTACATTCAGCACATCGGCTTCGTTGGCGTAAATTATACTCGCTTGTGCTGGAGTAACCTCCGCTGGGATAAGGTTCTGCTTTATCGCGTCGGTGTGGTAACTATTCAGCGGACACGCTAAGGCGATAATGTGGAATAGACATCACCATTATAAGTAAATTCAACCTGCTGATTTTATAGTAATTAGCTGCAATTTTATTTGGTAAAGTCAAATAAGTTTTGT